>QHOR01000099.1 GCA_003219395.1 Verrucomicrobiota bacterium
CCCCTAGCACAATCCCAGCGTGCTGTACTCTGTCGTCCGGATAAACAAGTCGCGCTCCGACCGCACCCACCTCGGGCCGCTGGACATGCTCCGCCATCGTGGTCAGCCAGTCTGCATCCAGTACCTCTGCGTGGTCACTTAAAAAGAGAAGCCACGGGCTGTCGGTTTGTCTTACGGCGAAATTATTAATCGCTGAAAGATTGAAGGGACCGCTGTAATGCAAAAGCCGATGTTTAAACTGCGAAAAATACGAGCGCGCATCCTCGGATTGGCTGTCATTATCGACCACAACAAGCTCATAAGGTGTATAACTGGTCTTGCTCGTTAGGCTATCGACGCAGCGGGCCAGTAACTCGATATTGTCGCGTGCGGGAATAATAATGGTGATTTTTTTTGCTTCCGTCAGTTCGCGCTTAACCCAGTAAAGATACGTGCGCCAGTCAACTGCAACATGTCCGGCTTGTTGCCGCCGTTCCAGATGTCCTTCCAGCGCGAGCCGACCAGCCTCGAGCATTCCGGGCTAATGATAAAGCACTCGCGGGACGTGATCGATGCGGTTCGTTTGTTCTGTAATGCGTAGGAAGAGATCGTAGTCCTGCGCACCATCGAACTCAGAGCGGAAACCGCCCATTCTCTCTACGAGTTCGCGGCGGATAAGTGTCAAATGGCAGACGTAATTGCACGTGAGAAAATAGTCCGGTGACCAATCGGGTTTAAAAATCGGCGAGTCGAAGCCTCGCTCGGTCAGTTTATCTTCGTCAGAGTAAATCAGATCTGCGTCGGGATGATCTTGAAGCCATTTCACGTTTTGAAACAGCGCATCTGGTTCGAGGAGATCATCATGATCGAGGAAGGCCACCCAATCCCCCTTTGCGACGGCGAGACCCCGATTCGAAGCAGCAGAAATTCCGCGTCTTTTTTCATCCTTCGTCAGGATGATCCTTGAGTCAGATGCCGCGAGCTCGGCTAAACAGCGAAGCGTTTCAGGGTCGGTGGAATGATCATCAATCAGAATCAGCTCCCACTTTTCATATGTTTGCGCGAGCACCGACTCGATGCATTCCCGCAGCCATTCGACCGGCGTGTTAAAAACCGGGGTGATGATACTGACGAGCGGTTGCAGCGCGAAAGTCAGCGTCTCCTGTCGCATTTTCTTCAGCTCGCCTGTGGTAGCACGGTGGCGCTCCAGCCAATTATGATATTCGCTCGCAGCAGCGGCAGCTTCGCTCGCCCTCGACGGAAGTAATTTCTTCCAGATTTCCTTGAGCAGTGTTTCAGGGACCCGATATGGCGCGAGCAACACCTGGCCGATCCTGCGTTCCGGCGATTTTTGGAGCGTCCGCTTTTGCTCTTTCAACAATTTCAACTCACCGCGATATTGTTTGAGTTTCAGCAATTTTCCTTCGAGTTCCGCGATGTGACGCTCGGCCGCTTCCAATTCGGACATTCGCATCTGCAGCGTTCGCTCACACTTGCGCAGCTCCGCACGCAACCGGGCGAAAGCCGATTCGCCGTCAGGCACGAGCTGGTCAGAGCTTTTCATTCGGCTCCGGGCGAAATGGCTTTCGACGCATCCAAAAACTGCCTCCACCTAGTGTAGGTAAAGTGGGAAAAGCAGCTTTGAGGTCCTTGCGATAGTTATAACTAAGGTAGCGGTTAGCCATCAGGACTTCGAATTGTGAGTTAAAGCTCAAAAATGCCTGGAGCAGATACTGCTCGGTCCAAAACCGAAATTCATCCATGACCCAGTCACGCCGGTAATCGAAAGGAAAAAAGATATCGTGCACATGCACAATAACTCCGGGGTTGAGACGTGGTAATACCTCTAAAAATAGATAATTGACGTCTCCACCGATTTTTACGGTGTGAGAACTGTCGATGAAGAGAATATCACCAGGCCCAAGTTGTGAAAAGAAGCCAAGATCCACGTCCTGGACTTTTTTCTCGATGAGAGACTGCAACCCGGGAAATCCCTGTGTTAGAACTTTGTTCGGAAACGGCTCGATACAGATGAGCGATCCATTGTTGTTCTTCACGGCGGCTTCGCCCAAAACAAGAGAAGAGACACCACCCCCGATTTCGATGATCAACCCTGGCTGATAATGGCGCACCATACAATGCGCGACTATAGCGTCGATGCCACGAAATGGACCTTTGCTGGCATAAAAGTGACCAGGTTCATCGGATGGCCCAGTCGAAAAATTTTCATATTCACCTCGAAATTTTGTAAAATGCTTCTGCACTAGCTCGAGCTGAAACGAGTCGTTCATGTCGATGCCGATGAGTTCGCTTCGGGTACTCCAGAGCGCGTCTGGCAAGCTTTGCGTATCAGGAATGGGTTGATAGAAGTGCACAGGTGTCACATGGAAACCATGCTTCTCCCAGAACGGAAAGATCTCGTGGAATCTTCCGCTGTGCAGACAATGCGGTATGACTGTCGCAATGAATTCGGACAGGTCCGCCGTGCCAATGTTTCCACGCCTTACTTCCTCTGCCAGATCGCGCAGGATCATCCGCACAGCCTCGAAATCACGCCTGACCTCCACCGAATCGATGGGTGCATTCGGTTGGCTGGCGGGATAAAGGCGAAAATCATACGCCTTGGGACCCACAATCCATTCGACTTCTGTCTGTCCCGATTGTCCCTGGCTGACCACTTTTTCCTCGCCGTCAGAAGTGGAGACGCGCACCTCTGCTCCGGACGCATCGTTTGTTTCCCATGAAATCAGCACGCCGCGCTGCCCGAAAGGGATCGGATTCGGGGCGGCGTTGATCTTTCCGGCAATCGTTCCAGCTGGTTGTGTATTAATCACCAATGAAAGCCAGGATCAGTCTTTGGCCACTGAGACAATTTCTCGATGCTGAGCTCCTGTGGATCGGTCAGACCCTTTCAAATGATCCTCGCCGAACAAAAACTCCAACGTCTTGCTTGCGGTATCCGTGGAATACGAAGCGCGTGTTTTCCTAATGCCATTCTCCGATAGTCGCTTCCAAAGATCTTCGGATTCGTATAGCTCAATCAAAGATCGCGCAAAATCCTCCGGTTCGTCCGCCACTAGAATGTCTTCATGGTCAGTGAGATCCATTCCCTCGATCGCCACCGAAGTTGCGACCACGGGCACACCAAAAGCCATGCTTTGATTGATCTTACCTTTCACACCTGCGCCGAATCGCAGCGGTGCAACGGACAGTCTTACGCTGTCAAAAAACGGCCGAACTTCCCTCTGTAAGCCTGCGACAACAATGCGCTCAGTTGCCAATGCAACGATTTCGGGAGGAGCCTTATCGCCTATGATGTAGAACTTGGCGTCCCGCAGATGCTCGCTGAGCAGTGGATAAATGTTCTGCACGAAAAACAGAACTGCATCGATGTTTGGTCGGTGCTGGAAACCGCCGATGAAAAGATAATCTCGGCGAAGC
Source organism: Verrucomicrobiota bacterium (assembly GCA_003219395.1). Lineage (GTDB taxonomy): Bacteria > Verrucomicrobiota > Verrucomicrobiia > Chthoniobacterales > UBA10450 > Udaeobacter. The sequence continues at coordinate 3,421 of QHOR01000099.1, forward strand.
GAGAACGGCGTCTTTGAGCCGGGGACGTCGACAATGTTTGAAACCAGTTGAATAGATTTACCGGGCCATTTCTCCTGGAGCAGTTGCTGTTCGACGGGGCTCACGACCCAGGTTTCATCAGCCTGTTGGATTAATTCATGTTCCAGCTGCTGTCTCTCCCGCGCTTTTCGACGCACATCCGGGTCTCGGGTCAGCTGCGCTTCGCGCTCTTCGCGAAGATAGTGAAGATCAACCGTATCAAAAATGATGTTACTATGTGGTGCAAGCAGTCGCACATTCGCGATATGTTTCCGCGCGAAATCGCACCGGCTTAGCACGACGGCATCGAAGCTGGGACCGTACGCTGTGAGGTAATCGCGCACTTTTTTGATATAAGGATAATACACAACTTCGATGCCGCGCTTTTGCAGCTCACCTGTGTACGGAGGCGTGTTAGCGAGGTTATCCGGAATGAAAGTTACTCGATGTCCGAGGTCGCGGAGAAGTTTGAGGATCTGGAACATTCGGAGCGATCCTGAGTCGCGATCCGGCATGGGAAGGTGGTGGTCTATCACCAGAATGTTTTTGCGATCAGCTGCCGACTGCCGCAGAAATGCCACTTCACCATTCGCCGGTCTTGTCATGAGCTCATCGGCCCATGCCTCGGCGAAGATTGAGCGGTTAATATCCTGGTGTTTCTTTGTTCCGGTTGAAATATCGGTTCCACCGGTTGCTCCCTCGTAGTGAATAACCTCGCTCAAGGGTTGATATAATACCTTGTAACCCGCTTTTCGAACTTTGAACGCCAGGTCGGTATCCTCATAATACGCCGGTGCGTACCGGGAATCGAACCCCCCCACGCTCGCAAAAAGCGATTTGGGAATCATTAATGCTGCCGCCGAGCAATAATCTACTTCGCGCAGATAATTGTATTCCGGTTTTTCGGCATCGTCGAACTTGCCGTAGTTCCAGCCTGACGCATCTCGCCAGATAATTCCGCCTGCTTCTTGCAATCGACCGTCGGGATAGACAAGTTTTGATCCAACAATGCCGGTCCGCGGATGCTCGGCGAAGGTATCAAGTAACGCCGATAACCAGCCAGGCTTCACACCGGTGTCATTATTCAGGAAAACGAGGTATCTGCCGCGCGCTGTTTCCGCGCCGCGATTGCAGGAAGCGATGAAGCCGGCATTCTTTTCGTTTCGCAGATAAACAATGCCCGGAACTTGCGGGATAGCCTCAACTGTTTGGTCTGTTGAGCAATCGTCCACAATAACCACTTCAAAACGCTCCGTTCCCTGATGTTCCTGAAGTGAGGCAAGGCAAGCCTGCGTGAAAGGAAATTGATTAAACACCGGAATGATAATCGAAACTTCGACCTCTTCGTGAACGGGAAATTCGATCGGACGCGTCGGCACGGGAGGTTCGATGAGCGATGATTTCTGCCCAGGGGGTGAAGCTGCGCTTGAAGTCAGGACTTGGATTTGATCGTCGATTGCAGCAATCTCAGGATGGCTGGCTCGCCACTTTTGATAAGTCGAGACGATCTTTTCCAAATGCCCGTAGCCTAACAAGTGTCGCGACTGCGCAGGAACAAGCTTTGCTTTTAAGGCAGCGATTGGATTTGAAATTTGCCAACGGGCGGAAGATCGAAGCCTCGCTGCAGCCTCATCTGCCTCATCCAAAAGCCGAGAAAGCCTCTGGGTAGCTTTTAATTGTTGGCGCAGACGGTTCGCGAGTTCCTCTCCTTTCCCTTCACTCTCTGCCAGGCTGACACTCCTCTCACGAAGCAGCTCATTGATGTTCAGGATGCGCTCGCGCAATTGCTCGATTTCCCTGTTATAATGCGCTTCTGTTTTAGTCAGGTGCTCCATGAGTTCCTCGACTTGTGTCTTGTGTCGAGTTTCGGTTTTTTCAAGATGGGCGCGGAGTTCTTCAAGGCGACTCTTAAGCTCATCTCCTTCCTTCTTGTGGCGAGCTTCAGTTTGCGCCAGGAGCTGGTCGTAAAGTTGCTCGATCCGAGCAACCTTTTCCGGAACGAAGGCATTCAGCCGGCTGATCGCTCCGGAGAGCAAATCGCTCTCCTCCGATTTCGCAGTTTGCGCAACCGTGGCTGCTGCGGTTTTCTTTCCTTTCCCCCCTGAGGCCTCAGCGATCAAGGCGCGATAAAGATCGATCACCTCGGGGGCGACTCGCGCATCAATCAGATGGTCAACTGTGAAACGAGTGTGGCGCCTTCGCTTAGTAACCAGAGCAGCCGCGCTGGCTACCTGCGTGTCCGGCAAATCGATGAATTGAGCAATTCTGGGTAACTCCGATTCCGCGTCGTCGAAAAACGAATCGTAATGAGTAACCAGCCGCTCCTGTTGGTTTGCTGCCTCAATCACGCGCCGGTTATAGATTTCCCAAAGCCGTAGTCCGAACGAATAGGAGGTTCCATTTCGCTCCTTCATCGAGTGAGCAACCTCCAGTGGATTGCGCACCATGATGACTGTTTTGAGTCCCGGTAAAAGGTGTTGCCAAAACGGCAGCGTCAAGCTATTGCGCGGATCTTTCCAGCCCCAGGGGTTTGCTGAACCAAATTCCTCGATCAATATGCGCGCTTTGATGCGCAATGGATCAAGCCGGGAGTGTTTGAAATCCTCGTCAGGCTTTGGTGGCAAATCCCAGGCTCCTCCGAGTTCGCTCAACAATTCGTCGTTTAGCGCCACGAACGCCAGATGTTCCCAGAACCCATCGGGATTATCGGCCTGCGGAGGCATCAACTGGCTTTTTGGACCCAAGTAGAGGCCACAAGCATGCAGTAGCCTGGTGAGCATCGATGTTCCCGAGCGGTGCGCACCGGCGATGCAAATCACCGTTTGGTCATGGGCGCTATTTTTCACTAGAAAGCGTCTAAACAACGATGGCTGGCGCAGTGCGTCAAGCCGATTACTCAGACTTCAGCAGTGATCGATGCGCGATCGGAGCACTGATTCTTTCGGAGCCGGTCTCATGTGACACCCTAAAATCTTTCGTCGCAGAAATCGTTGGTACAATTAAGTTCCAGCCGATGCAGCGAACTGATGCTCGTAATTCCGATGAAATTCGTGCCATCGATTTCGAACTAAACGTCGCACCGCACGCCAGCGGTTCGGTGCTGGTGTCAATAGGACAGACACGCGTGATCTGCGGCGTGACGATTGAAGAAGTTGTGCCGCGCTGGATGAAAGAACAGGGAGTGACTGGCGGCTGGCTTACGGCTGAGTATTCGATGCTTCCCTATTCAACGCAGACACGCAAGCCGCGCGACGCCGCAAAAGGCCGCCTCGACGGTCGCAGTGTAGAGATTCAGCGGTTAATCGGCCGCTCACTGCGAGCAGTTGTCGATCTTGAGAAGCTTGGGCCGCGCACGATCTGGGTCGATTGCGATGTCTTGCAAGCTGACGGAGGAACACGCACCACTGCAATCACAGGAGCCAGCCTGGCCCTTGCCATCGCCTGCCGCAAACTTGTGAAAGAAAAAAAACTGGATGCTCCTCCAATGCAAAAATTGCTGGCGGCAGTAAGCGCCGGTATTCTGCATGGGCAAGCTGTACTGGATCTTAATTATGAAGAGGACAAGCTGGTCACAGTTGATTTTAATCTGGTCGCTACTGAAGACGGCGAGTTCGTAGAAGTGCAGGGATCTGGTGAAGAAGCAACGTTTTCAGCATCGCAGCTGGACGAGATGCTAGGCCTCGCGCGTAAGGGTATCGCTGCACTGATCGGCGCCCAACGCGCGGTTTTGGCGCGAATCATGGTATCGCCGCCTGAAGCAAGTTGATTGTGTGATGAAACGCTTCGGGCGCGCGACCTCCCTTTCGTTGAGAGTTGGACGTTGGAGGTTTTCCCAGCGTTGGCCAATTGCTATTCAGTGACTTAGCCAGGGAAAATCTTACAATGAAAAAAGCACTGATCACCGGCATCACGGGCCAGGATGGCAGTTATCTCGCTGAGTTACTCCTGGAGAAAGGTTACGAAGTCCACGGTATTATTCGCCGCGCCAGCACCTTTAACACGTCGCGCATTGACCATCTTTACGCCGATCCTCACATCAACGGCGTACGCCTCTTTCTGCATTACGGGGATCTTAGCGACTCAGTGAATTTAGTGAAGCTTCTCTACGAACTGAAGCCGGATGAAATTTATCATCTCGGCGCGCAAAGCCACGTGCGTGTCAGTTTCGATATTCCTGAGTACACAGCGGACGTCACCGGCGTCGGCACTATTCGGATTCTAGAGGCGATTCGCGAATCCGGGTTGCGTTCTCGTTTTTTTCAGGCGTCGAGCAGCGAAATGTTTGGAAACATTCGACAAGTGCCGCAAACCGAAAAGACACCGTTTTGGCCGCGCAGTCCTTATGGTGTGGCAAAAGTTTTTTCGTATTGGGCGACAGTGAACTACCGGGAGAGCTACGGCCTTTGCGCCAGCAACGGCATCATGTTCAACCATGAAAGCCCGAGGCGCGGCGAAACGTTTGTTACTCGCAAAATCACGCGTGCTGTTGCAGCGATCAAACATGGGCTGCAAAAGGAATTGTTCCTCGGCAATTTGGATGCGAAGCGAGATTGGGGCTTTGCGCCCGAGTACGTTGCCGGCATGTGGCGAATTTTACAGTCTGGCGAAGGCGATGACTTCGTGCTGGCTACCGGTGAGTCCCACACAGTGCGCGAGTTTGTCGAAGCAGCTTTTGCCCATGCCAACCTGGACTGGAAGCAGTACGTCAAACATGATCCGCGGTATGAGCGTCCAGCGGAAGTCGACGTATTGGTTGGTGACGCGTCAAAGGCGCGAAAGACTCTGGGCTGGGAACCGAAGGTGCGTTTCCACGAACTGGTCCGTATCATGGTGGATGCTGACATGGCATTGCTCTCACGTGAGACGCCTCGAAAGCATCTTGGCAAGCTGCCCTAGTTAATCGTCAGTAACACCGTGTGTTCAGTGCAGTGGAGAACTGAAACCGCTGCCAGTTATAGCTCATTGGGATGCCTGGCTGAAGCCGCGGTACAATGGAACGCGGAAGGCGGCGCAGCTTACCGCATCACGAAGGGCGCCGGATTCGTGTCTGCCATGGAGTGAGCTGAAACGAGGCTTGGGACTGCGGCGGCCAGTGGCGCATTCACGACGGTAACTGCTGCGCCGGTTCCGACGATATTGTACAACTGTATGATGTCACTGGAGCGCATCCGAATGCATCCATAACTAGCAGGGGTCCCGATCAGTCGTTCCTCTGGCGTGCCGTGAATGTAAATATCTCGACCGAACGCATTGGCGTTTTGCGCCTCCAGTCCACGCAGCCAAAGGATACGCGTCACAATCGGATCACGGCCGGGAGAATCCGGCGCAACAATTTCCCCGGTTCGACGCCGATCCTTGAAAACCGTACCGGGCGCAGCGTTGTCGCCGATCTTTTCAGCGATCTGCATTTTACCTAGCGGGGTAAAACGGCTGCCGCGCCAATCGCCCAATCCAAACTTCGACGTGGAGACCGGATAAATCGCCAGTACATTGCCACGATCAATTAGTGCCAGTTTTTGTTCACGTGTGCTGACCACAATCTGATGCCGCGTGTCCGGCGCTGCGCAGGACGACAGGCAAACCGCGGCAAGCAAAAGGTAGGAACGGATCACCGAGGCATTCGTTCTGTGGCGCGTTGTCGGCGCGCCCGACGTTTGCCCCTACCTTTGTCGATGTTCATGTCCGATTGAACTGAAAAAATCCTTCCGCGGTTTCGGTGGTCGCCTCAGCAAGCTCTTGCAGCGGGATGTCACGCGCCGCGGCGAGCGTTTCCGCCACGATGCGTGTATAGGCTGGTTCAGAGCGTTTTCCGCGGAAAGGGACAGGCGCGAGGTACGGGCAGTCGGTTTCCATCATAAATTTCCAGAGCGGAATATTCGCCGCAACGTCTCTCACCGCCGCCCCATTTTTGAAAGTGACGATTCCAGTGAACGAAACAAGATGGTCCAGGTCGA
>QHOR01000100.1:0-6106 GCA_003219395.1 Verrucomicrobiota bacterium
TTTTGAAGCCTCGACATCGAGTTTTTCCGCGATGGCTTTGACTAATGTGATCAGACGCGTCACCTCGTGCTCGGCTAGAAGACTTATTTGCAAGTCCAGTTCGGCACGGCTCTCTGCCTCTCTGCTCATCCGGTTCTGTGTCATTAGCACGAACGTGGTCAGAAAAATTGCTTCCACCGATGCGACCATGGCCAGAATAACAAAACTTGGATCGAACTTCGGCGTTGGTACTCCCGGAAGATTAATCACGATCCACGTACCGTAGATCAGCGCGTGAATGTACACGAAACGCATGCTGCCGGTGAAACGCGTGATAGCGTCTGCGAACCGCTGGTCCAAACTCTTCCGTCGTTCCGAGAGCTGGCGTCTAGCGACCAACGAGCGTACGTTGCGCTCGACAACTCCCGCCAATCTCGCCGATTCCTGCTGCTGCTGCTCGTCTGCGTTCGCGTCTGACATTGCCATCACTGAATCGCATCGCGTGCTCTGGCGAGATGTCCAGCATAAGAAGCCGCGCGGACCGGGGGCTTGTTTCGATTAACTTTAAGGAGGTGAAGTCATGTTACGTTGGGCCATTATCTTTTTGGTCATAGCGATCGTGGCAGCACTGTTTGGATTTACAGGGATTGCTGCCGGCGCCGCTGCGATTGCGAAATTCCTCTTTGGTCTGTTCCTTCTGCTATGCCTGATCTTCTTCATTTTGGCGATAACAGCAGCTAGGAAAATTCCGTAGGTGCTAGTCGGTTCCGAGGCTGTCTGGCGTTTGCGGAGCAACTATCGCAGTCTATTATCTGTTGCTGGGGCTGAGCCGACTCGCGATTGTGGTCCTCCAACATCATTGCCTCGGGGGTCCTCAAGCCATGAGGACCTACGCGCAATCACGCAGAGATTTGGACATAAAAGCACGCGAATTAGTCAGCTGACGCGATTCATAGCCAAAGGAGGTGAAATCATGTTAGGCTGGGCTGTAACTTTTCTAATAATTGCACTGATCGCAGCCGTGTTCGGCTTTGGCGGTATCGCCGCTGCGTCGGCGGGAATCGCGAAGGTTCTATTCTTCCTGTTCCTGGTGATGTGCATCATCTTTTTTATCTTCGGCTGGCGAGGCAGAGGCGTTCCATGATGAGCGAGTCACCCAGATAGGTGACTGTCCATACCTCATCAAGCTTCGCGAGTTTCACAAACGATCGTGTAGGAGTGATCGTGTAGGAGCAACGGCGGAGCCGAACCAAGCTGGTCTGCAGATAACCAACCCGGATCCGTCTAGTTATTGACGCCGGCTGCGCCGGTTTCGCCCTGTTTTCTGCGTCGCACGCAACGCAATGCGCGAAGAGGGGCGAATATCGGCCTTTAGAGCTTTCCTCATGAGCGCAAGTGCGGAGTCGTTTTCTTTTTTTGTGTTCGACACGGTGCAATCCGCGGGCACAAACAATTTGAAATCGCGCATGTACGCATCGTTCGCTGTGAAGAGGACACAAAAATTCCCGGCAATACCCGTCAGAATCAAATTTTGCGTTTCCAGATAGCGGAGAAGCGTCTCAAGCGTAGTGGAAAAAAATCCAGAGTGCTTCGGCTTAAGCACAAAATAATCACTTTCCTCGGGGCGCAACAATTCCACCACCTTGCGACCGCGGCTCTGCCGCGCGCAGTGTTCTACAGTGCGGCGGAAGTCGGATTTCCATCGTCCGAAATTGTCATTGACATAAATGACTGGGACGCCTGCTTTTTGGGCGCGACGTTTCAAACGTAAGAGATTTCTCGCCATCGGCCGCGCGTACCTGAGCAATTGATTAGACTCCGGAAAATCAAAATCGTTGATGACGTCAATCAAAAGCAACGCGAACTCATGCTTGTCGGGCGCGCTGCCGTGCAGGTCGAAGTTTATTTCGGGCATTTTGTGAACTGCAAAATCGTTCAGCGATCGGAACCGATTACCTATTCACGCAATAGCGTTGAAGCTGAACGAACAAATGATCCATTTCCGCAGGCGAGACATAATCCGTCAATCCTACGCCGTTTTTCATCGCAATTCGGGTATCTCCGCAAGACGCGAAGGAGGACCGCTCTCAGCTCGTTTACGCATGCTCTTGAATTGCTTTTCAAGCTTCTTCAGCTCCTCATCAGATAAGTTTTCCAGATCAACAAGTTCGTTGCGTGCGCCTTTGAGAGCGCGGATCAGCTCGTCCAATTTGAGATGCACTGCTTTAGCATCGCGGTTTTGCGTGTTCTGGATGAGAAACACCATCAGGAAGGTGACGATTGTCGTGGCAGTATTTATCACCAACTGCCAAGTATCGGAAAAATGAAACATTGGTCCGGTAAAAATCCAGACAAGTATGACGAGCACGGCCCCGGTAAAAGCCCAGGCGCTTCCGAGAGCGAATGAGGAATTACGCGCAAAGACTCGAAATGCGTCGCTTACCACGCAAAAGAAATCCCGCTTCTTATCCTGTTTCTTTAGCTTCTTGGTTTCGGTCTCCATACCGGCGCCTTCATTTCGCATGTAACTCGACGAATGGTTGCAAACAGTCGCTAAGCACCACGTTAAAGCTTAGAGACGTCGTCTGATTAACGCCGAAAAATTACGCCAAGGATACGCGCCGAAAAAGCTGTGAATACTGCCTCATTTTTTAGAGGCTGGCCACCCCAAACTCAACCTGATATCAGTCACAGCATGAACAGAAGCATCTTCTACATAATTGGAGTAATTGTTGTTATCGTAATCGTCCTAAAATTGCTCGGCCTGTTTTAGAGGGTCGGCTTTGCTGGTAGCTCCCGCTAACGGGGGGCGCCGTCAATAACGCGCATGGCACATTCAGCCTTTCATTGCTGGTTCCGAAAAGCTGACGGTGTTTCTCGGACGCGATGACACGTGTCGATCGCTGATGAGCGTCACCAGGTATTTCTGAATGTGTTAAGGCTATATCGACCGTGTCATCCGATCTAATTTGTAGCGAACGAAAATACTAAGGACCTGTCATTTATGCCCAACCATCCAAAATCAGAAAAGAAAAAAAGCCCGACATCATCTGAAGATATCCAGATTCCACCAATTCCGAAGCAAACAGCTGGAGCGGTAACTGGTGCAGCAATCGGCAGCATAGCCGGCCCAACTGGCGCAGTCGTTGGCGGAGTGATCGGGGCTGTCGCGGGAAAAGCCGCCGCCCGCGGTCGGCGGCCAATTCGGAAGGCTGTTAGACTCGCCACAGCAGTCTCGAAAGGTGCACTCAAACTACGGCCGGTTAAAAAGGCACTGACTAAGTCGCGAAAAACGGGCGGGCGGCGGTTACGTGCCAAGCGTGCGAAAACGACGAGATCTCGGAAATCCTCCGCAATGCAGACGCGAACGGCACGGGGCTCGCGCAAATCGATAAAGTCTCGGCCAAAATCGACATCGTCGCGTGCGCGGCAGAAAGGCCGGAGCCGCCGCACGAAAAGGCGTTAAACCGCCTGCCAGGGGTTGTTAGCGAACATCGCCTTTGATGTCGGCACTGTAGTTAGCCCTGAGTCCTATTACCTGACTCTTACGATTCGTTGGTTCTGAGACAGAAAGCCGGGGATACCTAGCACAGTCCCGCGACCATCCGATGGAGGATAGGATTTTGTCTGACTAGCTAACCATCCGTTAGCCCGATTGTGTGCTTTCACTAGTCGAAGCAAGTTCCGCGCACAACGAATAGCTCCGGATCACAACTAACAAAAGGATATCTGATGCGTTTAACAAATAAAATCAAAGAAGAGGGCGCGACTGGGTACATTTTAGTTTGGCTTCTGGGAATTCCGATTCCCATTCTGCTTCTGATCTTTCTGCTGCGGGGTTGTACGTAAAGATTTGGAGCCCGCACCGCTTAACAAAACAGACCACCTCGAACAAGACCCCGGATATAAACACCGCACAATGAAACTAGAAACGCTCAAAGACCTATATATTCACGAACTCAAAGACCTCTACAGCGCGGAGAAGCAAATTATAAAAGCGCTGCCGAAAATGGTTAAAGCCGCTACTAACAAGCAGCTTGCGGCGGGATTCGAAGAACATTTCGAGCAGACGAAGGAACACGTAGCGCGTCTTGAAAAGATTTTAACGAGCCACGATGCGTCAACGCGGGGCCCTAAGTGTGAGGGGATGGAGGGTCTTCTCAAAGAGGGAGAGGAAATCATCGAAGAAGATGCTGAAGAGGAAGTGCGTGACGCCGGTCTAATAGCTGCTGCGCAGCGTGTTGAGCATTATGAGATGGCCGGCTACGGTTGCGCTCGCACCTACGCCGAGTTATTGGAGGATCGCGATGGTGCCCAGCTACTTCAGACTACCTTGACCGAGGAATCAGATACAGACAAAAAGTTGACCAAGTTGGCCGAATCCGTGATCAACGTCGCGGCTAAATAAACAAACCCGGTAGGCGTACGAGTTGCGATCAGTAATAGCGACGCCCCCATTAACTCAAACGAAAGGACCCATGAAACGAAGTTTATTAGCAGCAGTTTGCCTCAGCACAGTTACCCTAGCGGCTTTCGCAGCCGACGAAGACAAGACGAAAGTCGATAACACAGCAACAAACCAGCGCGATCGCTCCGGTGAAACCAAGACCTCTGGCGACCAATCAAATAATTCTGCGGATTTAAAAATCACCCAGGCTATCCGGCAGGCGCTAATGAAAGACGACGGGCTTTCAACGACCGCGAAGAACATCAAAGTCATTACTACCAACGGCCAAGTCACACTCCGGGGGCCCGTTAAGAGTGCACAAGAAAAAGCAAAAATCGATCAGATTGCAAAATCAGCGGCAGGCGGCGCCAAGATCGACGATCAACTCGACATCAAGGAACCAAAATAACAATAACCTCAAACACACGAAAGAAAGTCATTATGTCTAAATCAGTATTCGGTATTGCAACTACACAGGGCCAAGCTGAACGAATTGTCCAGCAGCTCGAAAGTCAAGGTTTCGGAATCTCGGAAATTTCAGTGCTCATGCCTGATACAGGCGGCACGCGTGATGTTGGTCACGTTAAAGCGACCAAGGCGCCGGAGGGCGCAACGACCGGCGCAACCACCGGTGGCGCCACGGGAGGCGTGCTTGGGTTGCTGGCGGGGATTGGCGCGTTAGCAATTCCCGGCGTCGGTCCGTTTATTGCCGCGGGACCAATTATGGCGGCGCTTAGTGGCGCGGCCGTGGGAGCGGCGACCGGCGGTGTGGTTGGCGGTTTGATTGGTCTGGGCATTCCGGAGATCGAGGCCAAGCGCTACGAGGAGAAGTTGAAAAAGGGGAATTACCTGATCGCCGTGCACACGGATGAAAGCGAAGACGTTGACCGGGCGAAAGACATTTTTAAGGCTGCCGGCGCTGAGGACATCAGCACCGTCAGCGAAGCATCGGCACCGAAAGCTTAAGCTGAAGGATGAACAAGGGGAGATTCTATGCCTGACGAAAACCAAATGGATTATGGCTCCGCGGTCCCACCGCACGCGGCAGAACAAGGAGAGCGTGCCGCGACGCACGGGCGCAAGGCGGCGGAAGATCTCGGCTCGGCCGCGGGCGCCATGGCCGATGAATATCGAGGCCAGGCGGAGGGGGTATTGGATGATGCGCTGCACCGTGTTCGCAGTTTCCAGGATGACATCAATCAATACGTGCGCGAGAACCCGATCAGGTCAGTCTTTACAGCACTCGGGGTCGGGTTTGTGCTTGGCGTAATTTTCCGTCATTAAGGAACACCAGTCGACATGGGTCGCCGGCTGCGGGCTTCCCATTTGTTGACGGCACCGATAAAGCTATCTCCGGCTTCGGTGCCGAATAGGATATTGCGGCGCTCGAATCGCAGAAGCGAAAATTTCCCTATGAATAGCCGCCGCGTCTGGAGCGAACAGTTTGACTACCTTAGCAACAACTTAGTAGGAAGGTAACTGAAACAATTCCCGGCTAGCTGAATGAACCGAGGTAAATGCACCGCCGGCATACGAGGTGTTGACGTGCCAAGCGAACTTTGCTCCCTAGGCAAACATTGTTTGTGCCCAACGTTATGAGTTTATCAGAATTGAAAATTGGCGCCATAATCAGCACGCCCAGGACATTCCTGCGACGCTCCATGGAGAAGCAGTGATTCA
>QHOR01000100.1:6115-27431 GCA_003219395.1 Verrucomicrobiota bacterium
GAAAGCAGTCACGGCGTCGTGGCTGGGAAGTAGTTGCACCAAACGACAGGTTTTTTAAACGAGCGGGAACACCTTCCCGCGCTTTTAAAATTGCAGTCTCGAAACTACATGGTAGGTGAAGGTACAGTCGTCGCGTTTTCGACGGCAGTATCGTGAAGCGCAAGTCGATCCGGAAATCCGCCACAACTGTCTCAACAGATGTCCGCGACGGACGCTGCCCCAGCGGAGTTGAGGGACTGGACGAAATCCTCGCGGGTGGGTTGCCGCGCAACTGCTTTTATTTAGTCCAAGGGGACCCTGGGTCCGGCAAGACGACGCTGGCGCTTCAATTTCTTCTCGAGGGAGTACGGCGAGGCGAGAAGGTCTTTTACATTACGCTTTCGGAGACTAAACAAGAGTTGCTCAAAGTGGCGCGGTCCCACGGCTGGTCGATCGACAAGATCCCGGTATTGGATTTGTCCGCGGTTGAAAATCTACTGCGGCCCGAAGCGCAGACGACAGTGTTTCATCCATCCGAAGTGGAGTTGACAAAGGTCAGCCAACTGCTGATCGATGAAGTGCGGAAGGTGCAGCCAGCACGGGTCGCCTTCGATTCGCTTTCTGAATTCCGATTGATGGCCGAAACGGCTTTACGGTACCGGCGCCAACTTCTGACGCTCAAACAGCAATTCGCACAATTCAACAGCACCGTTCTTTTGCTCGACGACAAGATGAACAAGAGGGGAGTGATCGACCCGCATGTGCTCAGCCTCACGCATGGGGTCATTGACATGGAACAACTGTCCCCCGACTACGGCACATCACGCCGCCGGCTGCGCGTTTCGAAATTGCGGGCCGTAAAATTCCAGGAAGGCTATCATGATTACCTCATTGCGACCGGCGGTTTACGCGTTTTTCCGCGTATGGTCGCCTCTGAGCATTATACCGATTTTGTGCACGGGTCCGTTTCCAGCGGCATCAAGGAACTGGACGCCTTGTTCGGCGGTGGATTGGATCGAGGAACAACCACTCTCATACTCGGTCAGGCGGGGACTGGCAAATCGACTCTAGCTTTGCAATACGCTGTCCACATGGCTGCTCAAGGTGAACGTTCTATGATATTCACTTTTGATGAAACACGAGATGTGATGCTTCGCCGAGCTAAATCGCTGGGGTTCAACTTGGAAAAAGCCATCGAAAACGGCACGATTACAGTACAGCAGGTCGATCCTGCTGAACTTTCTCCCGGCGAATTCGCGGTGCGTATTTTGCTTGGTGTGGAAGCGGGTTGCAAACTCGTGGCAATTGACAGTCTGAACGGTTATCTCAACGCCATGCCGGGCGAAAAGTATCTGAACAATCAGCTGCACGAACTCTGCACGTGTCTCAACCACCAGGGGGTCGTCACGATCCTCGTTTTAGCGCAGAAAGGAGGCACTGCCGCCGCCGAAGCGCCCGTGAACCTTAGTTATCTTTCGGACACCGTGGCAAGCCTGCGATATTTCGAAGCTTACGGTGAAGTCAAACAAGCAATTTCAATGGTCAAGAAACGCAGCGGAAGACACGAGAAAACCATCCGCGAATTCAAGTTGATATCGGGCAAAGGCATCGTTGTCGGCGAGCCGCTAAAACGCCCGTCTTCCGTGGCAGTGAGAAGGAACTACTGAAGAATCGCTGAAGAAGGAATGCAGTCGCGGAGAAATTTCAATTCTCGTGCGCCAAAAGACCGACCATTGATGAATAATGCCACTCACGACGAACACGCACGCATATCGCGAGTGCACAAAGAGGAGCGCGTTATTATCCTTGCACCTGTCGGACAGGATGCCGAAGCCATGGCGGCCTTGCTCGATGCCACAGGTTTTGAGACACAAGTCTGCCATGGGCTGGATGAATGTTCCCGAGAAATTACGGATAGCGCCGGCGTGCTACTGCTTACCGAAGAAGCGCTGGAAACAGTACAAAGTTCGCCTCTTTTGGACGCCCTCAAAGCGCAGCCGCCCTGGTCCGAATTACCGCTCATCATTCTCACAAGCGGCGGCGAGTCGCGCCGGGCAGGATTACTCGATTTAGCGGCTGCGGCTGCCGGATCTGTGACTTTGTTGGAGCGACCTGTCAGCACCGTGACGTTGATCCGCTCGGTGCAAGTCGCATTACGTTCTCGCCGGCGGCAATACCAGGTGCGGGATCTCGTCACTCAGCTCGAGAACTTGAACCAAACCCTGGAAGAGCGGGTCGCTAAGCGCACTGCGGAAGCGTTCGAACGGGCACAAAAGCTCCGACTCCTCTCGGCCGAATTGTCGCTCGCCGAGGAAGCGGAGCGTCGCCGCATAGCGGAGATGCTACATGAAGATCTACAGCAATTACTCGTGGCGGCGCGGATGCAACTTGCCGCGCTGTGCAGAACCAAAGATGCCGCCCAACGAGAATCGATCGCCCGCGAAATCTCTGACATACTAGAGCGTTCGTTCCACTTAACGCGATCTCTTAGTGTGGAGCTCGCGCCGCCAGTTTTGCATGACGGCGGTCTGGCCGCAGCACTCGAGTGGCTCGCGGCTGAGACACGTAAGAATTACAATGTGAAACTCACAGTCGAGGCCGACCCTGCAGCGAACCCGAAAGCCGCCGATGTGCGGATTTTCCTGTTCAGAGCTGTGCGCGAGCTACTGCTAAATTCGGTGAAGCACGCCGGAGGCACCTCCGTGCGCATCACGATGCAGCATCTGGGGCGAGACAAGCTCCGCATCATCGTCGCGGATGGTGGTCCCGGGTTTGACCCCAGCTCACTCGACACACAACGAACCCGTCAAACCTTTGGTCTTCTCAACATTCGGGAACGGGTAAGCAACTTCGGAGGCAAGTTCCATATCGACAGCGGACCCAATCGCGGCACGCGAGTAACGCTCTCGCTTTTCGGCGGCTCCCCGGCCGAGATTAACTTAGCCAATGGGTCAAGGTGACCAGAGACGACCAAGCTCGGTTATCTTAACGGCGATGGACGAACACGCCGAACTCCGGCGGTCGTACGTACGCAAAAAGCGGCGTGAGTTGCCTCCCGCCGCTCGTTAATGCAAGACGCAAACACCAAGCGCCTAGGCTCTCTTATGCAAGCTCAGCTTGCACCGCCTTGTTGGCCGCCGCCACGTTGCCGGCCTCCTTCGCCACCCTGCTTGTCACGCTCGCGCTGTTGGCGTTCACGTTCCTGTTTGTCCCGATCTCCTTGTTGGCTGCCACCGCCCTTCTGTCCGCCGCCACCTTGTTGGGCCGCCTTGCTGTCCCGCGCCTTGTGGTTTGATGGGTTCGTTCCGATTACGTCGTGTTTCCATAGTGCCTTTCTTTGTTAGTTAGTGAGTTCGCTGATGTCCTTTCGCTCGTTCAACTCGGCTTGGAATGAAAACGTTGCAATCGGGAGGACGGATGATTGTCTAATCAGACAAAGTCCTAGACTCTCCTATCTTTTTCGCACGCCCGGATCGCGACTTGAGCCTCTCGCTGTGGGGGAGCCCACTCGCGCACTCGGATTGATACGCATCCAGTTAACCCTGCTTATCGACCCAAGTTACGACAGTGGTCGAAGCTGCTGACTCGTGGGCATCTCCCAGTCTGTTTGATTCGAAAATGGTCAAGGACAATTCTACCTTTCACCTACGGGGCGCACGTCTCGCGAGCGTCACGTTAGCTAAGAAATTCTGCTAGCGGCTCCATCGGTTTGATGTGAGCGCATAAGATCTTAAAAGCGGCCAGGATCGGTACCGCTAAGATGATGCCCACGATTCCCCACATCCAGCCCCAGAATGTCAGAGAGAGCAGGATAATTACCGGATTTAAAGTAAGCGAGCGCCCCATAACCCATGGGGTGATGAAACTGCCCTCCAATGTGCCAAAGGCGAGATAGACGGCAGGAAAGATCAGGGCGTACCCGAGACTGTCAAAGCTGAGAGTGGCGCCGATAGTCATGGAGATGATGCCTGTGAGCGCGCCCAGGTAAGGAACAAAATTAAGCAACGCGACCATCACACCCCACATAACAGGATTCCGCAGACCGAGCAGGCCAACTGCGGTTCCGACAGCTAGGCCAAGACAGACGTTAATCGCGGTGATGGTGAAAAGATAACGCGAGACTTGTGATTCAATGTCATGCGCGATTGCGACAGCCGTCTTCTTATCTGCGAATGTTGGCAACAGCTTGACCAGCTTGGCGATGAAGACCTGATCGTAGACGAGGAGGAAATAGAGCAAAATTAACGACAAAACAGCGCTGGCGATAAACTCTGGTGTGCGCGTGAAGAATGTCTCAGCAATCGGATGCCGCTTTACTTCCACTGTTTTAGTTTCCGCAGTGGTTGTGGCCAGCTTCTCGATTTCGCCGGTCGCTTGGGTCATTTGGGCCACCGATCTTTTTACAGGCAGAAGCTTGTGCTGCAGCTCTATCAAGCCGGCCGGTGCTTTCTGGAGCCACGCCACCGTAGGCGTAGCTAGTGCTGAGATCCCAGAGCCGATCAGTGCTAGAAGTCCGATCAGGATTAATGCCGCGCCCACAGACAATGGAATCTTCAATCTGGCGAGCCCCCGCACGATCGGCCTCAACAGAAAGCTAAGCAGCAGTGCAAGGACGATCGGCAGGAGAATCGAGCGCATGAAGTACATGGTGTAAAAGACTGCCAGGATAAACAGGCCAGTAAGGGCAATTGACCTGATATCGAACGGCTTTTGCAACAGTTCCGCGGTGCGCAAGCGGGCACGGGATGTGACCTTTGCCGCTTGATTTTCGTCGTCGGAAACATCAGCGCGCGATTCCACGTTTACCGGGGGCGAAGCCATCTATGCTCATGAATCGCATGGTACTTTGCATCCACGCGCCTCAGTGTTCTGCTTGCTGATACGATGCGAATGGCGGTTTAGACCTGGTTCTGCTGATCGTACTAGGTGTCCTTTCGTTTTCGACAGGACTGCAGTGCTCGGCCTCTTCGCGTAATCAGGCAAAACCAATTGCGCTCCATCTCCATCATCGCAATCTTTACCAAGACGGCGTCCGTTGGCCACACCCATTCTATCGGCATCGCATCACAATATTTGGTCGGGCAAGTGATGCGCAGCGACCTGTTTTCACGTGTGCCCATAGTCACTTTAATTTCCCGGCCGGTAATGATTTCGCCGCAAACCAGGCAATAACGTTTCTCATCCAGGCAGTGCCACTGCCGGAATCGATCAACTCGTTGCAACACCGCAAGTTTTGCATCATCGGATAATCTAACGGTAGAGACAGCCATCATGATCGAAAACATCATGTTCCTCCGAGCACTACACAATGCGGCAGACGCCGGATTGGTGTATCAGTGAAAACCCCAGTACTTTGACTTCGGTTCTGATAGAAGAAGCGTAATCATAACCGTGGTCCAGCGTTGATGAGCTCCGGTGATGTGGCAATACATGACGAAACCATACGAGCGGTTGTGCGTAGATGTACGCAAATCGCGCCCTCGCTGTTCTCCCAAAGGAAGAACAGGAAGGCGCGAGGAGAGAAACGAGCCTAATCCTTGTGGCTCTTAATCCTCATCGACTATAACGCGATCAACCATCATGTTGTCGCCAGTGCCGACGTAATGGACCCTGACTGGAACACCTACCTTAACTCTCGTTCTTACGGTATCTTCATCCAGGGTCTTACCGCTCCGCGTAACATAAGTAACGGTCTTTCCGAAGTGGTAAGTACGCGGCCCGGAGCTTTCCCTGAGCACAATGGTATTGCCCGGAGTGAACTCGGTGATCGTGCCATTGCCTTCCGTCGTGGTTGTTGTTGTGGTCGTCTGCGAGACTTGTCCCCACGCAAACGGCGCCACAACTGCCAAGGCTATACTGAGTAATAGTTGTTTCATACTGTTTCCTTTTGTTTCTTGCGCGCGGGCGAACGTTTCCGCTGCCGATGTTTCCTCGACTGCGGAAAGGACGTCCGGCGTTTTACACTCTTAATCGAAGGTAAGCTATCCTTCGGCCGTGACTGGCAGCCTCAGGCAGGCAGGTATCCACGGCGGTGGCACTAGTTCTTAACTGCGCCTGCGTGGTGTATTTGCGCTCGCCAGTTCCTCAGGTCTGAGACTGACATGAAATTGATGATTTGTTGTGACGGAATCTTCGCTTTCAATGCAGCAGCTAGCCCAAGCTCGATAAACTCTAGCTGCCATGGATGATGAGCATCCGTGCCGATCGAAATACGAGTTCCATGTTCCCGCGCGAGTCGTAGCAGGCGGACATTCAAATCCTGCCGATCAGGATAACAGTCAATTTCCAGCGCCTTATCAAGCTGGGCTGCTTCCGCGAAAACCCGCGGCCAGTCTGCACTCAAGCCGATTCGATAGTTGTAAATGCGGCCGCGCGGATGGCCCAGGATTTGAATGTTTGGATTGCGTAATGCTGCAAGGTACCGGTCGGTTTGGTCTTGAGTGGTCCGCAGAGAAGAATGAAACGAACCCAGAACTATATCCAGGCGCGATAAACAATTTGGCAGCATATCTCCTTCGCCGCGCGGATTAAGGTTCAGTTCGACGGACCGGAGCACGGTTAATTTTGCGCCCGATCGTGAGGTTAAGATATTGACGCTCTCTATTTCTTTTCCCTGTTCTCTCAAGCTGGCTTCGTCTATTCCGCCCGCAATTTTCAAGCTCTTAGAATGATCGGTAATGGAAATGTAATCGTATCCCCGCTCTTTCGCCGCATCGGCCATTTCGGCGATTGTTCCTGATCCGTCACTCCAACGAGTGTGCATCTGTAAATCACCGCGCAGGTTTTTTGCCCAGGCGGGCTTTCGTGCTAATAGCTGTTTCGCTTCCGCGCGCGAAATGAAATCCTGGCGAATCGCGGGAGGTTTCGTGATTACTGGTGGCGGCTTATCAAGCCATCGATGGATCTGTTTTTCAATGAATGGGCCGATGCCGCGCAGTTCAGTTAGCGAACGATTTTGGGCCGCGAGATCAATCACGTTTTCCGGCCATAAGAACGCACTACGAGCAGCCCGTCGAAAAGCGCGCGATAGAATTCCTGTCTCCTCTTCTGCCTGTCTGGAGAGCAGCTCCGCGAGCTCCGTATTCGATAACACATCTAGGAATCGGTTCGGCTACCGTCTTCAGTGGCGTCTAAACTGGTCACGACATTACGGCGCATTGGCACCCGTTCCTTTCTTTCGGCGCGATGTAATAGTGATGCCGGAGAGCGCAGACCAAATCTCCCAGCAACCCGAAGTTCGCAAAGAGCTTCAGAGGGCTACCGGTGAAAAGCGCCGCGAAACCGTCAAACCGGCTGGCAGAGACAAATTCTGGTTTGTTACCCACGCGTTTGTTCTTGCCGCCTGTGCCACGGTTTACTTTCTGCTCGGTACAAAATTAATTTCGTTACCGCAGACGACTGTCGATCTTGCAGCGCGAATTATAAGGGGCACAGCCTTGGTCGTGATAGTGCTGGCGATCGCGCGAGCCACTTCCGTCTATGCGCTGGCCCGCATTGAAGATCCTTCTACGCGTTTCACGCTCCAGCGCATCCTGCATCTGGTCATTGGTCTTGTTATCGTGGTGATTGGTCTATCGATAATTTTTGTCAACTGGTATGCCGCGGCTGCGGCACTCGGTGTTGGTTCAATTGTTGTCGGCCTTGCGGTGCAAACGCCGATGAAAAGTTTTATTGCCTGGATTTATATTCTCGTTCGGCAGCCTTTCCGCGTAGGCGATCGCATCAAGATCGGTGACGCGACCGGCGACGTCATTGACGTCAATTACTTGGATACCACTCTCTGGGAATTCGGCGGCCAATATATCTCAGGTGATCATCCAAGTGGAAGACTAATCAAGTTTCCAAACGAAAAAGTTCTGGAGGAAATCGTTTATAACTATTCGTGGCCGCTTTTTCCCTATATCTGGAATGAAATCAAATTCCAGATCGCCTATCAGAGCGATTTGAAATTTGTAGCCGACACCATGCAGCAGATCGTTGAAAAAGAACTCGGTGAAGAGATGATGAAGCGCGTCGAAGTTTTTCGCGATCTGCTGGCTCGCACACCGGTTGATGAACTTGAAGTTCGCTCGCGCCCGCGAGTCATATTTCGTGTCGACGAAGTGGGCTGGATCAATGCGATTGTACGTTACCTTGTGTCGCCGCGCGAAGCCGGCTCAGTCAAAACGCGCTTAATCCCCAAGCTGCTCGCTGCTCTCAATGCGGAGCCGGATAAGGTTATGTTCCCTGCCGGAGCGAATCGTTGAAATCTGATCGAGCGAAATGATCGCTGGGATCACAACGTGCCGTTTCGAGCGACAAGTGATCGCGCAAATTCGCCCACGCGAGCTACCAAATGGGGCGAACTGGACAGTTTTTCGATTTGACTGACGAGAGCGCTTCCGATCACCGCGCCATCCGCAAAGCGCCAGACCTGACGGACCTGTTCGGGCGTTGAGATCCCGAATCCAACTGCGACGGGGAGATCGCTCACTGCTCGCACACGTCTTACGAGAGATTCGGCGTCAGCTGGCATCTCATTTTGTGCGCCAGTAACGCCCGCGCGCGAAACAGCATAGATAAACCCGCTAGCCTGCTGGGTGATGTGCGTTAGTCGCTCGTCCGAAGTAGTCGGCGCAACGAGAAAGATCATATCTATAGCGCGATCATGAAATGCCCTGACCCAAGGCCCTGCTTCTTCCACAGTCAGATCAGTTATGAGCACTGCGTCAATTCCAACCCGCTCGGCCTCGTCTGCCAACCGCTCTCGACCGAACTTTAAGAGGGGATTGAGATAGCTGAAGAGCACAATCGGGAGGTCAATGTGCTTCTTGACGTTTGAAATGCACTTTAGTGTGTCTCCCAGTGTCACACCTTTTCGCAGCGCACGCTCGGATGCGCGCTGAATCACCTCGCCATCGGCAACTGGATCGCTGAATGGGACACCAAGTTCAATGATATCCGCGCCAGCGGCAGCCAGTTCGACCAGGAGAAGTTCGGTGGTTGCCAGATCGGGATCGCCTGCGGTGATAAACGGTATGAATCCACCGCGTCCGGAACCCTTCGGCTCGATGAGGGTGTCGCGCATCCGGCTCATTTCGACTGCAAATCCGCAATGAGTTGGACATCTTTGTCGCCGCGACCGGACAAGTTAACAATGATAGAGTCGTGTTGTGACAACTCACGTGCCACGCGAATGGCAGGCAGGATAGCATGTGAGGTCTCCAGCGCTGGGATGATTCCCTCCAATTTTGCGCAAAGTTGAAATCCTTCGAGCGCCTCGGCATCGCTCGCTCGGGCGTACTCGGCTCGTTCGCTATCATGAAGGAAGGCATGTTCCGGACCGACCGCTGAGTAATCGAGGCCAGCGGAGATCGAATGAGACGTCGCAATCTGACCGTTGGCGTCCTGCAGCACATAGGACATGGTTCCCTGCAGAACCCCAACCTGTCCGCCGCCGCTACCTGTTTCGGTGTGAAATCTCGCAGCGTGTTGGCCTAACGAATCGCCACGCCCGGCGGCTTCTACGCCGATTAGCCGGACCCCTTCATCTGCAATGAAAGGATGAAACAAACCGATCGCATTGGAGCCGCCACCGACACATGCAATCAGAGCACGCGGTAATTTTCCGGTGGCGGACAGAATCTCTTCACGCGCTTCGCGTCCAATCACACTTTGAAACTCGCGCACCATGAGTGGATACGGATGCGGACCGAGTGCGCTGCCGAGCAGATAGTAGGTGTCATACACGTTCGTCACCCAGTCGCGCAGCGCCTCGTTGATTGCATCCTTCAAGATGCGCGTTCCGGAATTAACAGTGATGACTTCGGCGCCGAGCAATCGCATTCGGAACACGTTGAGTGCCTGCCGCCGCACATCTTCTGCACCCATATAGATGATACAACGCAATCCGAACAAAGCGCAAACCGTCGCGGTTGCGACGCCGTGTTGGCCTGCACCCGTCTCGGCGATGACGCGACGCTTGCCCATTCGACGCGCAAGCAATGCCTGTCCCACAGCGTTGTTGATTTTGTGCGCGCCGGTGTGCAAAAGGTCTTCACGCTTTAAATGGATTTGCGCTCCTCCGGCATCAGCTGTGAGCCGCCGCGCATGAAAAAGCGGCGTTGGGCGGCCACAGTAATCGCGCAGCAGTTGATTGAGTTCGCCCCAGAAATTCGGGTCTTCTCGTGCGCGCAAGAACTCGTTAGTCAGTTCGTCGAGAGGCGCAACCAGGGTTTCGGGGACATAACGTCCGCCAAATTGTGACCAATGCCCGGTCTCGTCTGGCTCGCTTTTTGTAATCGGCGGTTTTTGCATCGAGTTACGAGGCGGCGAAAACGTTTACCGAAGACGTCGCAGTCCGCACCGCCGTGATAAAATCTTGCAGAGCCTTGTGACTTTTGACTCCAGGCGCGCTCTCAACGCCGCTGCACACATCAACCGCGTGAGGTAGAACGGTTGCGATGGCCTGGCCGACATTTTGTTTGGCTAAGCCGCCGGATAGAATGAGGAATCGCGGTGCCGCTGCCCAATCACACGTCAGGCCGGTGCCGCCACGGAGGTTCGGATGATGCGCGTCAACCAGCACATCGCAATGGGCAAATAACGACACCTCTTCAGGTCGGAACTGAGGATCCGTGGCGAAGGCTCGGATCACATGAAATTCACGGGCTAATTCGCTGCATGTGCCGGGTGAAGTGTGTCCGTGCAACTGCACGCATCGAACTCCCGATACATTCGCGATGTTCCGAATTTCTTCCGCACTGCCGTCCACGAAAACTCCGACCGGACAAACTCCATGCGGGATCGCATCGATAATTTGCCGGGCCAGCCTGGGTTCAACATAACGTGAACTTTCGGGGTAAAAGTTGAACCCGATCATACTGGCTCCAAGATCAGCACATGCTCTGGCGTCTCGAATATTCGTGACGCCACAAATCTTGATCTGCACGGCGGTCATTGTTGTTGAGCTCTAATTAAACCCTCTGTAAATTGCCGAGCTTCGGCGGCGCCGATTAAATTGCGAAGAGCGGTTTCCGGATCAGGCGCCCGCATCAATGCCTCACCTATCAGAAAACCGCGAAATCCGATTTTACGAAGACGGCGCAGGGAGTCTGCACTTTGTAATCCACTTTCGCTGACCAAAATTCTATCTGGCCGGACTTCCGAGATTAGGCGCTCGCTTGTATTAAGTGAAACCTGAAACGTCCTGAGATCGCGGTTATTTACTCCTATAATTGTTGCCCCTGAATTCTGGGCGCGGCGCAGTTCCTCTGACGAATGCACTTCAACCACCGCGTCGAGTCCCAGTTCGTCTTCGGCCAGCACGCGCAGTTCGCCTAACGAGATGTCGTCTAGCGCGCCGACGATCAACAATACGGCGTCGGCTCCAGCAATGGCGGCTTCGAAAATTTGGATCGAATCGATAATGAAATCTTTGCGCAAAAGCGGCAGGTGGGTAGTGGATCGCGCTGCGCGAAGATCGAGAATCGAACCACCGAAATATTGTTCGTCGGTCAGAATGGAGATCGCGCAAGCGCCACCGCGTTGGTAGGAATGAACAATTTCACTGACCGTCAAATCGTCGCGAATCATTCCAGCGGAAGGCGATCTGCGCTTGAACTCGGCGATAATGTTTGGTCGCTGTGAGTCGACCTCCAGCGCTCGCAGCAACCGGTGCGGGCTGGCGGTCTTTCGGATCTCCAAGGCGCGCGCGCCAAAGTCGGATGACGAAGGATCCGCTCGAAGCTGCGCGACGGCGTTCCGTTTTCGATCGAGGATTTGGGAGAAAATTTTCATGACGTTCAATTCGTCTCCCGGACTAACGAATCCAGCTTCGATGCTGCACGTCCGCTGTCGATGCTTTCACGAGCAAACCTCGCTGCCGATCGGAGATCCGGGGCAACGCCTGCGAGATGGAGCGCCGCGGCGGCGTTTGCAATGACCAAATTCCGCGCCGGAGCGATTGTTTTCGTCTGCTCCCCGAGCAAAATTGCGCGGATAAGCCGGGCGTTTTCGTCCGGGCTCTTCCGACGAAATCCATCGAAGTGTTGCCGTTCCAATCCAAAGTCGTCAGGCGATAATGTAAATGTTTCCAGATCCCCGGTGGACGAACAGGCGGCAACGAACGTTTCGTCCGCAATCGTTATTTCATCCAGGCCATCAGCGCCATGTACCACCCATGCTTTGCGCACGCCAAGACAAGCAAGGGCCGCCGCGACCCGCTCAAGTAGCGAGCGATGCCAGACGCCCACGATCTGAAACGGCGCCCGCGCTGGATTGGTAAGAGGGCCAAGCAAGTTGAATGTAGTTTGCAGCCCGAGCTCACGACGCACATGCGCGACGCGGGCCGTCGCAGCATGAAAAAGCGGCGCGAACATGAAACAAATTTCATGCTGGTTGAGGCAACGCTCTACGATCTCCGGTGGAGCGGCTGTGTTGACGCCTAGCGCCTGGAGAACGTCGGCGCTACCACAACGCGATGTTGCCGCTCGCGAGCCATGTTTCGCTACGGGCAAACCGGCACCCGCAATGACGAAAGCCGCCGCTGTTGAAACATTAAATGGTTTTGCAGTGCTCGAGCCAGTCCCCGCTGTATCGATGAAACGCGCGTGACGCGATCGCAACGGCAGCGCACGATTTCGCATTGCTTCGGCAATTCCTGCGAGCTCATCCAAGGTCTCGCCTTTTACTGCCAGACTAGTAAGCGCGGCTGCTATTTGAGCGTCTGTAGCCATTGGATTCAGCAGACCGTCTAGAAACTTTCCAGCCTCCACACGGCTGAGATTCTCACCACGCATCAAGCGCAGTGTTAGCTCACGCAGTTCGAAATCGCCGGCTTCGGTCGGCTTGCATCCGTCTTTGCCTCTTCGTAGTGGAGTAATCCTTGTCGCCATCGACATCGCTTTTGCCATTGCATGCGCTTTATTAAGAGTTTCCTCGTATTCCGAACGTGGATTGGAGTCAGCGACAATTCCGGCGCCAGCTTGAAAATACGCCTTTCCTTTTTTCAAGATCGCGCAGCGCAACGCGATGCATGAGTCGACATTGCCTTCAAAGCCCAGATAGCCGATCACGCCGGCATAGCAGCCGCGCCTGGTTCTTTCCAGTTCGCTGATGATTTGCATGGCACGAATTTTCGGCGCCCCGGACACGGTGCCTGCGGGAAACGTTGCTTTGAGCAAATCGAAGCCGGTGCAGCCGGTACGCAGGCGACCAGTGACATTTGAAACAAGGTGCATCACGTGGCTATAACGCTCGATGCCCATCAATTCAGTCACGCGCACGGTACCGAACTCTGAAACCCGGCCGACATCGTTGCGCGCGAGATCGACGAGCATGGTGTGTTCGGCCCGTTCCTTGGGATCGGCAAGGAGTTCGGCCGCGTTTTTCTCGTCCTGCGCAGATGTGGCGCCGCGCGGTCGCGTGCCAGCGAGAGGACGGATTTCCACTGCGTCTCCAATCAGCCGGACATGCATCTCCGGCGAGCTCCCAACGAGCGCAAAATCCGGCCCGAACCTGAGACAAAACATGTAGGGCGACGGATTGATGAAGCGAAGGCATCGATAAAAATCGAGCGGATCGCCAGTAAAATCGGATTCGAACCGCTGCGACAAGACGACCTGGAAGATGTCACCTGCGCGAATGTATTCCTTCGCTCGTTCTACCGCCCGTACGAACTCTTCCGGATGAAAATTGCTGCGAACCGGCTCTGTTTCGCAATCTGCCGGTGGAACAAGTGGAAGATCGCCGGGTTTCGCAAGGTCATGAATGATAGCGTCGATCGATTCAACCGCTCGCGCATAGACTTTTTCAACTGGGCCATCTTCAAGGAACGCGTTTGCGACGATCTTTAGTATGCGCAGCCGATGATCGAAGATGAGAAGACTGCCTGTAATCATGAAGATCATCTCGGGCAATCGCGGTTCAGCGCGCTCTGCTAGGGTAACTTTGGGTTCGAAGGAATGGATCGCCTCATAGCCGACGAAACCGACAGCACCGCCGCTGAATCGCGGCAGTTGCGGATGCGACACAAATTGATAACGCGCCATCAATTTGCGGAGCTCATCCAACGGATCGCCTGTTAATTCAGCCCGCCGTTCGATTCCCAGTTCGGCGATCTGTAGCTCATGTCCATTGCTCTTCATCACGATCCGGGGCTCGATCCCGACGAAAGAGAAGCGTCCTGACTCGTCATTTTTCTCAGTCGATTCGAATAGGAAACTGTAACCGCTTTTGTCCAGCTTCTTGAACGCCGAAACAGGCGTTTCGTTATCGGCGATAAACTCTGCGAAAATCGGGATGACATTGCCGTGTTTCGCCAGCTCTGTGAATTCGTCCAGAGTCGGAGTCAGTTGAGTTGTCATCTGCTGTGCCGTGTATAACGCCTCTTTAGGTTGCATTCGCAGAGACTGCAGATTTAACCTGAGCTCTCATACGTAAGCCGACTCGCGACGCACCATCGCGGTGTCTGGTTGCAGTGCGAGGAAACGTGCGAGGATTTTCTTGCCGTCTCGTGTAAGAACCGATTCCGGATGGAATTGGACGCCGTACACGGGGAACTTGCGATGGCGCAAAGCCATGATCTCGCCGTCCTGGCTTTCTGCGATGATCTCGAGAGACTCGGGAAAGGAACTCCGCTCGACGACGAGCGAGTGGTATCGACCGGCTTCAAACGGCGTGGCCAAATCGCTAAAAAGTCGGCTTCCCGTATGTCTGATCATGGATGACTTCCCGTGCATGAGACTGGAAGCAGGCACGATGTTCCCGCCGTAGGCTTCGGCAATGCATTGATGTCCAAGACAGACGCCGAGGATTGGAATTTTTGCCCCAAACCGCAGGATGACGTGTTTGCTAATTCCCGCTTCACGCGGTGTCTGCGGTCCCGGCGAGACACAGATATGCGTGGGCGCTAACGCAGCGATCTCATCGAGCGAGATTTCGTCATTCCGCTTCACAACGAGCTCCGACCCTAGCTCACCAAAATACTGGGCCAGATTGTAAGTAAAAGAATCGTAATTATCGATCAGGAGAAGCATTAGCTGGAATTCGTTAGGCCGCCTGGGATTGCGCTGGAGTGTCAGTAATCAATGGAGTGGTAAGGTCGCGGATGGCGAGCACTTGCCTGATGAGCTGAGCGTACTCGGTGGGCGTCAGAGCTTGCGCGGCGTCGGAAAGAGCGAGCTCTGGATGATTGTGGACTTCCAACATGAGTCCGTCCGCTCCAACTGCGACTCCTGCCCGCGCGAGTGGGGTAACCATGTACGCGCTCCCTGTGCCGTGTGATGGATCGACAATTACCGGCAAATGAGAAATTCGCCGGATCGCCGGCACCGAAGCAAGGTCGAGGGTGTTACGCGTATGTTGCGCGAACGTACGAACACCGCGTTCGCAAAGAATGACGTTATAATTCCCCTCAGCCATGACGTATTCGGCAGCGAGCAACCATTCCTCGAGCGTTGCGGCCATTCCCCGTTTCAACAGAACCGGTAACTTCGAGCGACCAGCTTTCCTAAGGAGCGAAAAGTTCTGCATGTTGCGCGCGCCAATTTGAATGACGTCGCCATACTGTTCGATTAAGTCGATATGAGATGCTTCGAGCGCTTCGGTGACGATCTTTAGTCCAAACGCCTGGCGAATCTCGGATATGATTTTCCAGCCCTTCTCTCCAAGACCTTGAAATGCGTAGGGAGAAGTTCGAGGCTTCCACACGCTCCCTCGAAAGAAGCGCGCGCCGCTTTGCTTCACCGCTTTCGCCACTGCGAATGCCTGATCGTGACTTTCGATCGCGCACGGTCCAGCGATAATGGCGAGTTCACTTCCTCCGATTGTGGCGTCCCCAACTCGCACCACCGTCTTTTCCGGACGCAGATCAAGTGTGATTAACTTGTACGGCTTGGTGACCCGGATGACTTCCGCGACACCCGCCAGGTTTTCAAAACGCCTGCCATCAACAGGACCTGTGTTACCTGTGATGCCAATCGCTGTTCGCGTCGCGCCGGGCATCGGATGGGGACGCAGCCCGATGTTCTGGATTACACTTATGACTGCATCAATTTCCTGCCCGGCAGCGCCAGGTTTCATTACGATCAACATATGGTTAAAGAGGGTTGAGTTATTTTCATTGGTGCAAACGCCAGATCTCTCCTGAAGGGAGAGGGAGAAAATCAGCGTCCCGTTGGAAAACGGTCGCTTTCTATCGCCACCAGACGAGCGCCAACGCGAAGGCGAGCGGCCTTCGAAGCTGTGTCGAATACAGAATGTCGACGCTCATTTCGGAAGGATTATAATGGCGAACCTGTCGCATGTCGACATTAAATTTCACGCCGTATTCGTAAGTCTTGCCGTCTTCTTTACCGCGGGTGATCTCGCGGCAGCGACGTCGAAGCAAGCATTAGGACGAGATCGCGATGCTAACCGTGTTGCTGCTGGGCCTGGGTTGCCAACCAGTTTCATTTCACAACGTAAAACGTGCCCAGAATAGCACCGAA
This sequence comes from Verrucomicrobiota bacterium, assembly GCA_003219395.1. Lineage (GTDB taxonomy): Bacteria > Verrucomicrobiota > Verrucomicrobiia > Chthoniobacterales > UBA10450 > Udaeobacter. The sequence goes on from QHOR01000100.1 coordinate 22,564, forward strand.
GACTGCATGCGCGATCAGGACTGAAAGCGGTGTGCGAATCCCGTAATGCATGCCGAGAAAGCCTGGAGGTTCGAGCTGGCGAACGACCGTCGGCCCGTACTCCTCATTGGCCATACGCGGATGCAGCGCGGGCAGAATCGGCAGGAGCATGGTCAGAACAAACGTCGCCTGAACCAGCCCGATCAACGCGCCGAACCACCAGGTTGATCTTCCGATAAGCTGAAACGCCGCCACGTACACGAGGGAAAAAATCCAACCGTTGGCAAAATGGAAAAAGAATCCGATAAACTGTGCGCGGTCACGATTCGGCGTGAACATAGTGCCAAGCATGTATGGAATGTTCATGCGCGTCAGCCCAATGCCCTGGCTGCCGGCGAGGATGGACGTGAGCACGACGGTGCTGGCAAATCCCCAGATTAACCAACTCATCCAGTTCATTTGCATTGATCTTCACTGTCACGCAAAGACAGCGCTGCGTTGATCACGCCAAGATGCGTAAAGGCTTGCGGAAAATTTCCAAGTGCGTCGCCTGTTTCCGCGTCGATCTCCTCTGCGAAAAGGTCGACGTCGTTGGCGTTCTCGAGGGCTGCTTCGAAAACTTCACGAGCTTCGTCAGTTTTTCCACTGCGCGCCAGAAAATCCGCTTCCCAAAAACTGCACAACGCGAAGGCACCCTCTTGTAATTGAAGGCTGCGCTGATTACGATAAACCAGGCCGACGCGCGGCACCAGCTTTTGGCGAATTTGCGCATGTGTTTGTTGCAAACGTTACGCCATTAGGAGCACGCTGGCATCAATTATGTCGCTCCCGCACGCTTGGGCGTACGCTGCTAACGCGGGGTTCCACGCACGAGTTTCGATTTCCTGACGAATCTTCGCCCGCTCCGCAGCGCATTTCGTCATATCGATTCCGCTGAGTTGCCCGCACTCTTGCATTTTCAGGATGCGGTCGAGGGCGACCCAGCACATCAAGCGTGAATGGGTGTAATGTCGCCGCTTGTCTCGATATTCCCAGATGCCATTATCGGGTTCGCGCCAATGTTCACAGACGTATTGAGCACATTGCCGTAGAAATTTTTGCATATCGCGATCAAGTTTTTGATTCTCTCCCACGAAACGGGACACGGCTTCGACTACATCACCATAGATATCCAGCTGCACCTGCTCGCTTGCGCTATTGCCGACTCGCACCGGCCGCGCGTTGGCATACCCATTTAAGTAGCGCAGCTCGCGTTCGGGTGGCGTGCGCTCGCCGAAAACATCGTAAACAACGCGCAATTTCGGACGAGTCAGGCGCGTCGCGTGTAACAACCAATCAACGAACGCTTCCGCGTCAGCTTTGTAACCCAAACCGAACAGTGCATGAACAGTGAAAGCTGCGTCGCGAAGCCAGGCAAAGCGGTAATCCCAATTTGAATCGGCGCCGAGCCGCTCCGGCAGCGATGTTGTGGGCGCGGCGACAATGGCGCCGGACGGTGCATACGAGAGTAGTTTCAACACCAACGCGCTGCGCATAACCTGCCGTTGATACCGCCCTTTGTAGTTGGATTGATCGGCCCAGTCGCGCCACCACGCGATTGTCAGATCCAATTTTTCTCTAACTAAATCGCCGAGTGTTTCTCCAGCCTTCAACTTGATTTTTCCCGACAAACCTTGGCAATCGCGTCGAATCGACCCGAGTTTGCCGCGCAAAATGAAGAGCGATCTTCCGGTATCGATCTGCCAGCCCAACTCGCCACAATCTTTTATTTTGGGAGAGGCGCGGCCATAATCGAGCCGAGGATCAAAATCGACGAGAACTTCTGCTTCGCCGTGTATGCATTTAATCTGCCTAACGAGCTCGTGTTCCGGCCAGAGCCGCTCCTTTTTCTGCTGTTCCGATGTGACCGGCATAAAATCTGTGACGGTAATTATTGCCAAATAGGTGGAGAAGGTGGTCTAGAGCACATTCGTATTGTCGATATAACGTCGTGTGGTTTCGAAGCGTTGCGCGGGGCGGATATTCCAATGGCCGCCAACGTTGCGATCGAGAATTGCGGCAAAAATTGACGCGCTATCAAATCGCGGCCAGCAGAGCCAGTCAATCGAGCCGCGTGTGGAGATAAGCGCTGCCGATCTGCCGTTGCCAATGATGGCGTAGTCTTGGATCTTCGGCAGTTCCGCACTCATTATTAGATGCGACAACCGGCCGAACAGCTCAGTCGCTCGAAAATCAAGTCGACGAGCGGAACAGCGATAATATGAAAGGTGGTCAAATCAACCCATTCGCTCGGATCGGACTTATTTGATTGTGCCGTTCAAGCCGTTGGGAAAGAATGGTCGCGCGATTCGCAATACTTCTTCCGGCGTGCGAATCAGCGATAAAGCCTTGTCGTCCACGCAGAAAAATTTCGAGCCGGCAGGCGGTGGCAGGATGTCTTTGTTATCTGTCGGTTTAACCTGAACTCCTTTTTGTGCGATGAATAAACGCACGTTGCCCATGTGATACGCCTCATCGGCGAGGATTCGCGCGGCGACGCCGAGGATTTCCTTCGATTTGAGCAGCGGTTCTGCCCCGCCATACGCGCTTACCCTGGTGTCCTCCATCGCTCGCCCGACAGTTAAATATTCCGCTTCGCTGCCGAATCCGATGCCAAGTGCCGTTAGATTTAGCGCTGGTTTGGCCACCGCTTTTTGGCCGAGCAGACTTCGGAGCAGTTTGACATGCTGTTGCTCATCAAACGCGAGTTCCTTGGCGGTCGCGAATAATGTTTGATCACTGAACTCCAGCTTTTGTCCATTGGTGGTTTCGCCCTTGGTGCCAACGCCATCGCCGGAGATACCAAGGGCATCAATCCCCTGTCCGGTCAGTGCGTACGTATAAAATTCCGACTCCAGATATTCCAGGTTTAACGCCAGATTGAGAATGTCGAAGTCAGAGGGAGTTTTATCGGTCGCTTTTCCCTTAGGTTTTTCCTGGCCAAAAGAAGTCGATGACAGGATCGACAATCCTGAGACCGCACCAATGGCACCACCGCCGAGCATTGCCAGCAGCGACCGTCGGGAAAGGCCGTTTCCTATGCGAGCGGTTGCGCATTGATCAGAACTCTCAGTGTTTTGAGCATTCATATTCTAGGATCTTTCCGTTTTCCTTTGTTTCGCAGCCGGCCGACAATTTAGGTCGTATTAAGTCAAGATATTTTTTGACTTATTGCAATATCTGTTTCCCCAGCTTCTCGTATAAGAAAGAAAAAGCGTCGGCTATGACGGGAGGCAATATGCAGCGTGTGAGATATCTGTACCGAGGTGAAGTTTTGAATTAAGCGGCAAATAAGCGCAAAACCGACAGCGATTCGGCCCTGCCCTTAACGATAGGAGAAGAACGGTAACGAGCGTGTTACTAAATCGCTTAACGTGCCGCCGACGCAGTGCCGCCATCCCCGCACTGCATCGCGATAAATGTACAGCTATGTTCCCGGAAAAGCTGGTGTGGTTTTTGTTGATTATCGCCGGATGCTTCGCGCTACCAGTCTCAGCAATCGAAGTAACCGAGCCAACAGCAGCTGCCCATGCTTACCCGGGTCTCTACGATATTAATGGCAAGAAACTTGCCGACGGAGAATTCAAGCAATGGGTGGAAGATCAGCGTCTTAACGTCGTTATCACCTACAAATTTCCCGATGGCGGATTGTTTGAGGAAAAGGCGCGCTTTCGTCAGCAGCCGGAACTAATGCAGGAACAATGGTCGTGGAGGGAAGTCAAGAACGAGAGGGTTCAACGCGAGTTCAGCGTAGATTTTGTATCCGGGACTGCCGCCGCGCATATCAGCAAGGACAACAAAGATGTATCTGAGAAGGTCGAGGTGGAAAAGGGCCGCACTTTCGCTGGATTCGGGTTCACCCTGGCATTGAGTAATCTGCGGAAACGGCTCCTGCGTAGGGAAGAAGTTCAGCTCAAGGCAGTCGGCTTTTCGCCATTCCCAACTCTCAAACCGCAAGTTGTGACTGTTAAACTTTCGCACGCCGGGCTTGATCGCATAAGAATGTCGGGACGCTCGCTCAAAGGCGATCGGTTCATTGTGCATCCTGAAGTCCCGGCGATCGCGAAATTGTTTGTCACTGTGCCGGACACCAAAATTTGGCTTACAAATCCTGAGCCCGCGGGTTTCCTGCGATGGGAAGGACCAATCGTGTTGCCCAATGATCAACTGATTCGCGTCGATTTACTTCCTGGTACAAACAGCGGGCCGGCAAATCCGGTGGCAAGTAAAAGTTAATGATTCTGAATCTCCCGATGTATAGCTTCGGTTACAGTTTGAGATGCCGCCAGCTGTAGAAGATTGGAACGCGCGCTGCATTGTTTCCCGGCGATTCCTATTTTGCCAAACGAACCGATCTTTATGGCTGAATCATCGGACGAACTGGAAGGACCCGATTTCGAGAAGGGTTTTAACACCGATGCCATAGCGGACGGAAGGATGTTGTTAGGCCACGCCTTTGGCGAAGCGGTTCTCGTCGCCAGGCGCGGTGACGAGCTTTTTGCCGTCGGCGCGACGTGCACGCATTACGGGGGCCCACTGGCAAAAGGTTTGATGGTGGATTGCACCGTGCGCTGTCCATGGCATCACGCGCGTTTTGATCTGCGCACGGGCGAGGCGCTTGCCGCGCCGGCGCTCAACAATGTCGCAAGTTACAACGTCGATAAACGTGGAGAGCAGTTTTTCGTTACTGGAAGAATCGACAGGAAAACACAGCGCAAACCCAAATCATCGCCGGCAAGCGTGGTGATCGTTGGCGCAGGAGCGGCTGGCAACGCCGCGGCCGAAATGTTGCGGCGCGAAGGGTACGATGGTCCGATCACGCTAATCGGCGCGGATGAATTTTTGCCTTA
>QHOR01000100.1:27497-33796 GCA_003219395.1 Verrucomicrobiota bacterium
GCGAACAAAAGATCGACGCGTTCACAAATACGTCCGTCACGGCAATTGATCCGCAAAAGAAAGAGGTCACGCTATCGGACGGCCGTTCGTTAAGCTACGGCGCACTCTTGTTGGCAACTGGTGCTGAGCCGGTGCGCCTTGCAATTCCAGGCGATCATTTTCCGCATGTGTGCTATTTGCGAACTCTTGCCGATAGCCGGCGCATTATTGAGAAAGCGAAAAATGCGAAACGCGCGGTCGTCATCGGCGCAAGCTTCATTGGACTGGAAGTGGCGGCATCATTGCGCCAGCGCAAACTTAAAGTCACAATAGTGGGAAAAGGATCGCTGCCGCTGGAAAAAGTTCTCGGACGCGAACTGGGCAGCTTGGTTCGCGACACTCACGAAGCTCACGGCATAAAATTCTATCTCAGGCGCACGCCGGTGGCGATTGAAGATCGATATGTGGAGCTCGACGACAGAACCAAATTGGATTGCGATTTGGTGGTCGTGGGAATAGGCGTGCGACCGAATACTGGCTTGGCCGAGAAAGCGGGTATCGCGACCGACAACGGAGTGTTGGTTAATGAATTTTTGGAAACGAACGTGCCTGGGATTTTTGCGGCCGGCGACATCGCGCGCTGGCCTGATCCACGCGCGGGTCGCATCCGCGTAGAGCACTGGGTGGTGGCCGAGCGCCAAGGCCAGACCGCCGCGCGTAATATTCTTGGAGCGCGCGAACCATTTACCGTGCCGCCGTTCTTTTGGAGTAATCATTTCGATCTACAAATTTGTTACGTCGGTCACGGTGGCGGCGAGGATAGCGTGGCGATTTCGGGCGATTTGAAAGCGTGCGATGCATCCGTGATTTTCCGCGGCGACGACAACCTCACTGCTGTCGCCAGTGTGGGCCGTGATCTTGAGAATCTAAAGGCGGAACTCGCGCTTGAACGCGGTGATGAATTCCACGCATTTTGATTTCATTATTATGGGCACCGGCGCGGGCGGCGGGACACTGGCGTATCGCCTTGCGAGTTCCGGCAAAGAAACTTTGCATTTGGAACGCGGCGGCTGGCTGCCACAGGAGCAGGACAACTGGAGTTCGCGCGCCGTTTTTGTCGCCTCAAAATGCCGGGCCAAAGACACGTGCTTCCACAAAGACAGAAGCCTTTTCTAACCTGGAATTCAACATTTCGCAGGCGGGAACACGAAGGTTTATGGCGGCGCACTATTTCGCTTAACGGCGAAGTTGCGCGACTTGCCCGATCGGATCGACTGCCATCAGCACCTGCTTCCAAGCAATTTGTATCTTGGAAAACACTTTTCAATCGGCGGTACGGCGCATCAGTGTGGCACGATTCGGTTCGGGCACGACCCAAAAACGTCCGGGCTGGATGTGAACTGCAAGGCTCACAATGTAGATAATCTCTATGTCGTGGATGCGAGCTTTTTTGTTTCAGCGGCCGCTGTGAATCCCTCGCTCACAATCATGGCGAACGCATTGCGCGTTGGCGATCATCTGCTCCAAGGCGCCGGATGATGAAACAAGATCTGTTGCAAGATCAGGTGGCGGTCGTGACTGGCGCGAGCTCTGGCATTGGTGCAGCTATTGCGCGGCGTATGGCCCACGCAGGCGCTGCGGTGGCAGTCAACTACAGCCGCGATGTCGAAGGAGCCCAAGCAGTGGTTGGTGCTATTAAGAAGCTGGATGGTGAGGCGATCGCGATTCAGGCGGACGTGAGCGATGAAGCGCAAGTGAAACGGATGTTCGAGCAGAGCCTGAAAGCGTTTGGCACAGTTGATATTCTTGTGAATAACGCCGGAATTCAGCAGGACTGTGCTTTGGTGGACATGACGGTCGCGCAATGGCAGCGAGTGATCGATGTCAATCTCACCGGGCAGTTCTTATGCTCGCGCGAAGCAGTGCGGGAATTTCTGCGACAAGGTCTGCGATTAGAAGTTTCACTTGCGGCTGGCAAAATTATTTGCATCAGCTCGGTGCATCAGGTCATCGCGTGGGCAGGCCATGTCAATTACACTGCAAGCAAGGGGGGGATAGACATGCTCATGCAGAGTATGGCCCAGGAATTGGCACCCAAGAAAATTCGCGTCAATAGCATCGCGCCGGGCGCAATTAAAACGCACATCAATCGCGCAGCCTGGCAAACACCAGAAGCGGCAGCGCGCCTGCTGAAATTGATTCCCTACGGTCGCATTGGTGTGCCGGAGGACGTCGCAAAAGCTGCGGTGTGGCTTGCTTGCGACGACTCCGATTACATCACCGGAGCGACGCTGTACGTCGACGGTGGCATGACGTTGTACCCGGCGTTTTCCTCAGGCGGATAAATCGCTCGTGGTGACGACATCGTCTACCCGATGGTCCGCAGCCCTGTGCCGAGCAGCTGGTCTCGATCAGCACGGTCGGGGCTCCCATAGCGAAGCATTGCACCAGGCGTGGTGACCCGAAGCAATACGATCAATGTAAGTCAAGCGGGTAACCCCAACGACATTATGCCCGATGCGATATGTAAAGAGACAGGAAGGTACAGATGAGCGTAGAGATAAAAGTTGGGCCGCCGGTCATCACCATTAGCCAGGGGCGCACGTTCATGGTCACCAGTTATGCAGGTGAGATCCAGGCCGGCAGCGACCAGGGCGTCTTTGCCGTAGATACACGCTTCATCAGTTTCTATCGCCTCTTTATCAACCGCCTTCCACTGAAGGTGATTAACTCGAGCGAATTGACCTTCTACGCGGCTCGATACCATCTGACCAATTCCGAAATCACCACCGAAGGCGGGGTGATTAAGGCAAACAGCCTCAGTCTAACGATCAACCGAACGGTCAACGAGGGCGTTCACGAAGAACTAGAGCTCATCAACTTTAGTGGAAAGAAAGCTACCTTTCTGCTTGAAGTCTCGATTCGCTCAGATTTCGCCGATCTCTTCGAGGTCAAGGCACAGAAGGTCGTTCAGCGTGGCCGGACTGAGACAGTGTGGCATAAACATCAGAGGCAGCTTCGCACATCCTATGATAACCGCGACTTTCACCGGGCCGCTGTCTATCGCGTGACCAACATTCCCCATCAGACGTCCGTTGGGTATGCCAACGGACGCATCTTTTTCGAGATTGAAGTCGACCATGGCGAATCCTGGCATATGTGCGCCGATCTGTTGCTGGAGCATGGGCAGGAGATCAAAGAACCATTGCCAGGTTCATGCAGTTTTGTGCAGCAGGCCACAGCTTCCGCGGGAGCGCTCGCGTCGCCAGGGCGCGCGTCCAGCTCGGACTTTGCTGCGCGGCAGGCGCGCTGGCTCAATCGCTGCACCCGTATTGTGACATCGAACAACAATCTGCGGCGCATGTACGCCCAAGCTTTGCTCGATATGGGCGCCTTACGCATCTACGATATGGACGTATCGGACGACGCGTGGGTACCTGCAGCCGGTGTCCCCTGGTTCGTGACGCTCTTCGGGCGCGATAGTCTGACTGTTTCGTACCAGAACATGGCCGTCTCTCCGGCTTTCGCACGCGGGGCGCTCAAACGGCTGGCCGACCACCAAGCTATTGAGCGCAACGATTGGCTGGATGCTCAACCTGGCAAGATCCTCCACGAAATGCGAGTTGGGGAGTTGTCGCACTTCCACAAGATTCCTTTTTACCCCTATTATGGCACTGCGGACGCCACGATCTTGTACCTGATCGTTCTTTCCGAAACGTATCGGTGGACGGGCGATGTCGATCTACTCCGGCAGTATCAGCAGGTGGCTGAGAACTGTTTAAAGTGGATTGATCAGTTCGGTGACTTGGATGGTGATGGCTTTCAAGAATATCAAACATTCTCGTCACTGGGATACGAGAACGTCGGGTGGAAGGATGCCAGCAATGCCGTGGTGTACGTCGACGGTCATCAGGTGAAACAGCCCAAGGCCCTCTGTACCCTGCAAGGGTATACTTACGACGCGAAGACGCGTATGGCGGAGGTCTTCCAAGCACTCGGCGACGAGGCGAGTGCGACTGTTTTGCAGCGACAGGCGCAGATCTTACGGCAGCAGTTCAACAACGCCTTCTGGATGGAAGATGAGGATTGTTATGCTTTTGGCCTCGACGGGCACAAAAAGCAGATTACCTCCGTTGCGTCGAATGCCGGACAGGTCCTATGGAGCGGGATTGCGGATCGAGACAAAGCGGAACGCACAACCAGGCGCTTTTTGCAGGAAGATATGTGGAGCGGCTGGGGAATTCGCACTCTCTCGAGCAATAACCCGGCGTACAACCCGCTCGACTACCAGAACGGCTCGGTTTGGCCACAAGATAACGGCATTATCGCAGCCGGATTTAAACGCTACGGAATGGCGAGCGAAGCTAATCAGGTAATCCGTGCGATTTTCGACGCGATCGAACGTTTCGATGCTTACCGGCCGCCGGAAGTGTTCGCGGGTTTAAAGAGGAAGGGCGATCTCGATTTCCCAGTCCTGTACCCAGGAGGCGCCAATATCCCGCAGGCTTGGGCAACCGGCAGCATCTTCCACATGCTGAGAACGATCTTAGGTCTGCGTGCCGATGCCCCTCACAAGCGCCTGTACGTCCGTCCCACTCTTCCCGATTGGCTGCCCGATCTTGAGCTACAACGCCTGCGCGTCGGGCGCTGCACCATTACGATCCGTTTCTGGCGTGAACAAAGCCGCTCTTGCTGGGAGGTGCACGATGTGGTGAAGGACAGTGGTGTGGCGGAGGAAGACGCCATTCAGGTTATTGAGGACTCAGACGTATAGCGCGTTTGAGCTACACGCGACGCTGCATTCGCAGTTTCCACATCGGGGAATGGCCGATGCCTGATGGGGTGAACGCACCGACCTGTCGAGCGCCCGCGACCAAGCTAGGCGGGTGACCACAACGGATAGGGAATGCCGCGTAGCCGATGCGTGACGAGTGCCTGAATCACGATCAGCGCGACTGCCGCTCCGATTGCGAGCAGATAAAGCGGATCCGTAATGAGTCCCAGCGAGATGATCAGAGTGGTCGCGCCGGCTGGCGAGTGGACAACGCGAAATAATATCATTAGCGCGCCTGTAAACGCCAATGATGATGCGGCGGCGATCACCCGGGCAAGATTCACGCCTTCGAGCATGGCAGATGGCGCGTGTTGCAGTCCCATTAAACACAGCGCACCATAGCCGCATAGGATGCCGATCGCATGACCGCATAAGGTGTTGCGCGGACACGCTGATGCTGTTTCGGGTGACGCAAACAACAGAAATGCTGTCGGCCCGACGGACGGAAACACCAACGGAACGCGGCAGACCATCGCCAGCACTGCGAGCAGCGCAATGGTCGCGAAGCCGTTAACAAATACAACCGAGGCCAACAAACCGCGCCTGGGCGATCTTCTCAGCGTTTCCGTTCTTCTCGGCATCAAAAGCGTGTTGGGTGCTGCGAGCTCATTTCGACATCGAAGCAGGTGATGGTTGCCACTGTCGTTCAGTGAAACCGGGGCGCAGTCGGTCAGGTCTTGATGATTAGATAAAGCAGGAGCGCCGTCAGGATGAGTGGAATCAGGCAGACCATGAGCACCATGTTATTACGCGGTCCCAGTTCGCTCGGCATGAGATTATCTCCGACAATGGTTTTCTCTATCTTTCGCAAATGCCGCAGCACGTAAACGTACGCGCAAATCATCGCCACGAAAGCAATTCCGGCAACGATGCGAACCGGTAACAGTGGGTCGGTAGCCAGCAATTCCATCAGAGACACGGATTACACCAATTACCACGAATCTAAACCAGCACGAATTTTGACTCTGGATTAGTGCCGGCCCGTGAAATTGAGTCCCCTGACAAAAGGAAACGAAGAAAATAAGGAATTGTGCCGGTCTTGTGAGGCAGCTGGACGACTGGCCATATCAGTTTCAATTCAAGGCATAATGAATTGCGTCTGACACAGACGCCCTACAGTTGCAAAAAATCACGCGTGCTTGGCACAAGCGTCTCGACAAAGAGCAACACTATCCCTGTGGCGAGGGCACTTATTTCGGCGACTGATTCGGCATCGATTGGTTCACTCTCGCCTGCGCTTTCATGATCTCGGCTTCCATCGTCGGCATGATATCTGCCATATAGACGCCAAACTTTTGCATCGCAGACTTTCCCACGGGCGACCCATAAAAATCTGCCAATGCTTTCAACTCCTCGGTGCTGAAATCCTTCACCATCGCGTCTAACATCGCTTTGGTTAAAGCCGCGATATCGAGTTGTGACGTCATCAGCTTCTTGAATTGATCGCGCTGGTGCGGCGGCAGATTCGCGGCCATTTTGTCGGCCA
>QHOR01000307.1:0-2609 GCA_003219395.1 Verrucomicrobiota bacterium
TGGAGTCGGGGCTGTAGTTGTAATTTTGGCGCGGCCATTTGAGGGGTTGCTCCTCCTTGTTCCAGCTCTCATCGCGCTAGCTATGGCAAATCGCACGCCGCGCGTCTGGTTGCCGATCATCGTTACTGGGGTTTTGGGCGCTTCCTGGCTCGCGTATGATAATTACCGCATCACTGGTCGTGCGTTGCGTCTCCCATACCGGGAGTACTACGAGCAATACGAAATTGTCCCTCCCTTTTCAATTTTGCCGATTTCCGTTGCTCCCAGGAACTTGCGGCATTTCGATCTAGAGTCGAGAAATCGCGGGACTTACGAGCGCGCGCGGAGCTGGCATCTTCTTATTGACCGTCCGTTGGATTGGATCACTCTGCTCCGTTATTACTACGGCAATCTCATCTGGTTGCTGCCGGTTCTCGTGTTTATGCCGGCGCTGTGGCGTTCGAGAAAGACGCGATTTGCGGTAAGCCTCGTGGCGTTCCTCGGCGCAGCATCGCTGATTGAAGTCTGGTGGTATCCACACTACGGAGCGCCCGTTCTAGCGGCGGTGTTGATACTCGTGGCGCAGTCGATGCGTTATCTCGCGCAATGGAAGTATCAGGGGCGCAGGGTTGGTCGTTTCCTGGTGAACGCAATGCCCGTTGCGGTATTTCTCGTCATGATTGCTTCGGAGGCAGAAGCCACTTCGAAGCATTGGACGGCGGATCAGATTGTATCGAGAAACGCGCAGATTGCTCAAAAGGAAAACATCGAAACGGAGTTGCTGAAAAACCAGCCGGGCCAGCACGTAATTTTTGTCAGCTATGCCGGGCTATCCAGTCCGCACGAAGAGTGGATTTATAATCCGGCGAACATGGACGCCGCGCCGGTAATCTGGGCTTTAGACTTGGGCCAGACCGAAAACGAAAAGCTTCGCAACTATTATGCAGGACGATCCTTCTGGCGCTTCAAGCCTGCCAAGTCACTGAGCATTGAACCATATTGACTGAATCACTCACCGCGACTGTCTGCAGTAATCACGGTCCTCATCAATGCTCGGCCAAAATGCGTGCAAAACGCCAGACTTCATGAAAGGTGTTGTAGAGCGGGGTGGGGGCGACGCGAATTACATTCGGTTCGCGAAAATCGCATTTCACACCGGAAGCTTCGAGTTCATTCAATAGGTCTTTTGGATGCATGTGTGCCAGGATCGACAATTGGCAACCGCGCTCATCACGATTGCGCGGTGTGATAACAGTGAATTTTTTCGATCCAATTTCTGCTAACAGGAATTCCAGATAGCCGGTAAGGCTGACCGATTTCGTGCGCAGCGGTTCCATTCCGCCTGCGTCATCGAAGACTGCCAGCGAGGCGCGCAATGGGGCCATTGAAAAGATCGGTGGGTTGCTAATTTGCCAACCGTCGGCAGACGCAACCGGAACAAATTCGGGTTCCAGATGCAATCGGAATCGCGTATTGGGATCGTTGCCAAACCAGCCGGCAAGTCGCGGCAATTGTGTGTTGGTCGCATGGCGTTCGTGCACGAATGCTCCTGCGACTGCGCCGGGACCGGCGTTTAGATATTTGTATGAACACCAAACAGCAAAATCGACGTTCCAATCGTGCAGTGCCAGCGGAACGTTTCCCGCGGCGTGGGCAAGGTCGAATCCAATGACAATGCCGTGTGGCTTTGCCGCTGCAGTGATTTTCGCGATATCGAACAATTGACCCGTGAAAAAGTTCACGCCGGCCATCATCACTATTGCGAGTTGATCACCGTTCTCCTCAATCAGATCGATGATGTCTTCGCCTTTAACTGCGAACTCGCTCTTACGCGGGCGCGCGAGAATCAGAGCGTCTCGTGGATCAAGCCCATGATGTGCAATTTGCGCTTTGATCGCGTACGTGTCGGAAGGAAACGCCGGTTCCTCCATCAGAATTTTGAAACGTGATTTGGTTGGTCGATAAAACGTCGCCATCATGAGATGGAGATTGACCGTGAGACTGTTCATGCAGATCACCTCCAACGGTCTCGCGCCAACCAACCGCGCAGTCGGTTCGCGCAGTGCCTGGTGATAGGTGTACCATGGCGTGCCGGCGGCATGGTGCGCGTCGACGCCAAGCGTGGCCCAGTTGTCTAATTCTTCCTCGACAATCGCGCGGGTCGGTTTGGGCATCAGGCCTAACGAATTGCCGGCAAAATAGATCAGTGGCTTGCCATTTTTGCCGAGCGGGAGATGAAAGTTCTCACGAAAATTCCGCAGTGGATCCTCGCAATCGAGTTGCGCGGCAAATTGCTCGTCCGTAGAAAAAGTCATGGCTTATTAAGACGACGTTCGACTCTCAACGCACAACATCCAATCCTCAATTCAAAACACAGCGGGAGTCTTCAATGGTCAGTTCTGAAGATCAACTGTTCATGCTTGCTGCATGAATTCAATGGTTGTGCCGTCTGGATCACGAACGTATACGACCCGTTTTCCGGCGTTCGGACCTGACTGCAGAGTTTGCGGTTTACCGGCAGCTTCCCAACCGGAATTGTTGATCGCGTTCAAAACCGCGTCGAGATCGTCGACGATAAAGGCGACGTGCACGAAACCGACGTGGCATGGCCTTAGGTGAACGTGCTGTTT
>QHOR01000307.1:2703-3817 GCA_003219395.1 Verrucomicrobiota bacterium
ACACCTGTGATCTCTCTGGCCATTTCACCACTCTGATGCGTCGCGTGCGAAAACTCGAAGCCAAGAACGTCGCGCCAAAATGCCAGTGATAGGTCAAGATTCGACACAGTGATGCCTGTGTGGTCGGTGGCGACGATGCGAAATTCCTTCATGCTCGCGCTCATGCTCTTGACGGTAATCGAAGTGACTGAAGTTAGATGCGAGGGGCGTCAAACCGCACGCCAGGCTCATGCCGTTGCCAGAATCATTTCAGCACCGCGATAACTTTGAGCTCAATAGCAATCGGCGTCGGCAACGCGCCAACCTCAATCGTCGTGCGTGTCGGATTTGGTTTGCCCTCACCGGAAAAGTATTGTGCGTACGATTTATTGTAGGTCGGGAAATCCTTTTTCATGCTCGTCAGGAACACGGTGACGTCGACAATGTCGTCCCAGCTGGCACCGGCGTCTTCGAGTACGAGGCGCACATTTTCAAACACGGCGCGACATTGCGTTTCGATGTCGTAAGTGACGATATTGCCCCCTGGGTCGAGCGTGACGCCAGGGATTTCCTTGCTGCCGCGCTTGCGTGGTCCGATGCCTGAAAGGAACAAAAAGTCTCCGACACGTTTCGCATGCGGGAACGCACCTACCGGCTTAGGGGCACGCGAGCTTTCGACGTTTTCGCTCATTTATTGAAACCACAGATTATACGGGTGAACCGATTGCAACTAAGGCGAGCTGCCGCAGTCGCTTCCTCAATTATGATTATGATTGGTCGTGATGGCCTGTGCGGAAGCGAAGCGTTTCATCGATCGCACACGTGCTTTGACCGCTTCGACCGCGCGATCGCGTGGCGGTGCATTGGTAACAAGAGAATTGAGCAAATGTCGTGCGGCATGAGTAACATCATCGACGGCGCGATTGAACGCTGCCTCGTTTTCCTTGGAAGGTCTCGTGAAACCGCTCAGCTTGCGGACGAACTGAAGCGAAGAAGCGCGAATCTCGTCGTCCGTTGCAGGCGGACTGAAGTTATGAAGTGTTTTGATGGCTCGGCACATGTCCCACCATCGGTAATTGTTGATCCAGGATCAACTATTTCGCGATGCAAACGTTCTTTGGTTCGGTGAAAAAGC
>QHOR01000307.1:3898-5035 GCA_003219395.1 Verrucomicrobiota bacterium
TACCGTCCCGGTGTTAATCTGTTCGGCCACACGATGCGCGCGGCTGAGGTTTTGTGTCCAAATACTCGAGGCGAGGCCGTAGTCGCAATCGTTAGCATAATCGATGACTTCTTCTTCGTTGGCGAACGGCGTGACGGTCACCACGGGCCCAAAAATTTCTTCGCGATTTGTCCGGCATGAAACCGGCAGACCTGTAATTACAGTTGGCTGGAAGAAATAACCATCACGGCAACGTTCGTTAACCGGTTCCGGTGCTTTGCCCCCAAGCGCGATCTTGCCGCCTTCTTTCTGAGCCAAATCGACGTACAACTTGATCTTGTCGAGCTGGGTTTTGCTTGCGATTGCACCTTGTTCGGTTTTTTCGTCGAGCGGATCACCCATTTTCAATTGCGATGTCTTCTCGATGAAGCGCTCGACGAAATCCTTGTAAGCGGAGCGCTCGACGAACACCCGCGACCCGCACAAACAAACCTGTCCCTGATTAGCGAACGAAGAACGTACGCTCCCTGCAATGGCCGCGTCGAGATCGGCGTCCGCAAAAACGACATTGGGATTTTTCCCGCCGAGTTCGAGCGAGACCTTCTTGAATAGCGGTGCGCACGATTCAGCCTTTCGACCTGTGACCGTACCGCCGGTAAACGAGATGGTGTTGATCTTTGGATGCGCGGTCAACGGCGCTCCCACATTTGGCCCGGTGCCATGCACCATGTTAAGGACGCCATTCGGCAAACCTGCCTCGCGTACGATCTCGCAAAGCATGTAAGCCGTCATTGGCGTAAGCTCGCTCGGCTTCGCGATCGCCGTATTTCCAACCGCGATAGCGGGCGCGATTTTCCAGCTCAACAAATAAAGAGGAAGATTCCACGGCGATATGAGTCCAGCGATACCGCGTGGCTGTCGCAGCGTGTAGTTGAAGGCGATATTGTCGGTGATATGCGCTTCGGTTTCGGTGTGGAGAATTGCAGTCGCGAAGAATCGGAAGTTGGCGATTGCACGTGGAATATCCAGCCTGCGCGCCAGTGACAGAGGCTTGCCCGTGTCTATCGATTCAGCTCGCGCGAATTTGTCGAGATCGCGTTCGATCAAGTCGGCAATACGCAGCAGAAAGCGCGAGCGTTGAGTTGCCGGTTTTTTGGA
>QHOR01000307.1:5042-5435 GCA_003219395.1 Verrucomicrobiota bacterium
CTGCGGCGACAGCGGCTTCTACGTCGCGGTCGCCGCTGTCCGCGACTTGCGAATACGCCTTTCCGGTAGCCGGTTCGATATTGTCGAGATACTTCGCGTCCGCCGGCTCGACAAACTCGCCATCGACATAGTTTCGCAGCTGCGGCAATTCCGTGTGCACGTGAGAGTTTAAACGCTCACGCGCTCTTCGCCAACGCTTACAGCATGACAGAGGACTCAACGTCAAGCCGCGCGATCGAACACTCTCGCGTGACCGGCTGTTGTCGATAGCCCTTGTTACGTTTTTTGCCGATGACGCGTCTGAATTCTTCGTGGCTTGCGAAGTGATGCGTGGCTAGGCGTCTTCTCGCCGCGCAAACAGGGCCCGAGGGTGAGAGGGAACGTCGGCGTCTG
>QHOR01000308.1:0-4047 GCA_003219395.1 Verrucomicrobiota bacterium
AAAGGTGATCACCCAATTTTTTTCCCAATTTTTGCCAGCATCGTCAGAGAAGGCCTGCTCAAAACGCGCCCCATCGGCCGTGATGTCGGTGTAGGTGTTGCGCACGAAGATGTCTCGTCCGTCGAGCAGCTCCTGGTCGAAAAACTCGCCGCGAGCACCCTTGAAGACGCCCACCGTGGGTGGAATACCAATCATGCCGTCGCGACTACTTGCCCAATTCAAGTTCCATTGGTGTGTGTCCGAATCGTAAAGGCGCAGGCCAAGACCTTCCAGGTGACCGGCTGGTCCATTTGCCTGCACTTCGATCAGACTGGCGCGTCCATTCCAGATGGGAGTTACCTCGGAGACGCCGTCGTACTCCTGCCATTTCGTGGAACCAACCAACTGGCCGTCGAGCCGCGACACGTGCACCTTCCAATGTCCATAATTGAAATCGAAGTCATGGTTACGGTCATTCGCAGTCACTGATTCAGCGGCCGGTTCCGCCGCGGTGCGGGTAAGGTCAACAATCATGTTCGGCTCCCATGTCTTTCCCTCATCTGCGGAGAATGCCTGCTCAAAGTGATGCGAGTTTGGTGTAATATCCGAGAAGATCTCCCTAACGAGAACGTTCTTGCCGTTGATCACCTCCTGGTCGTAGAACTCGCCGCGACCATTCTTAAAGGCACCGAACGCGGGCGGATCTGAAAGCCTGCCTTCCTTTGCGTTGGCCCAGTGGAGCCGCCATTGATGGGTTTTGGGATTGTAAAGCCGCAACGCCAGCCCTTCCAGATGAGCGTCGCCCGTATTCATGGTGAGTTGTTCCAGTTGGGCGCGTCCGTTCCAAACTTTTCTCGTTGATACGGTGCCTGTGCCTTCAATCCAGTCGTTCGATCCGGAAAGCGGGTTTAGCAGGCGACGCACGCGGGTCTTCCATGTTCCCACAGCAAAATCGAAGTCATGTTGGCCGTCGCGTTGTGTGGTGTCCGCTTTCGTCTGCTCCGTATCGGTTGCCCTCGCTGAATGCGGAGTGATGCCCAAAAGCAATACGGTCAGGATGGAGATTGAGGTGCAGGTTTTCATGTTTGCTTTGATACCACAGCGGTGGTTACCGTAAATGACCGGTCCGACTGAATTCTGCATAACCACTTTGAAATCTCAATTCCGCGGCATTTCGAATCTCGTCACCATTGACCGCCGCGAATCGAAGCCGATTTATCAGCAGATTTACGATTCGTTCCGCAGCAGGATCGTCCGTGACGAGCTTCGCGCTGGCGACGTGATTCCATCATCGCGTGAGCTCGCTCGCCAGTCGCGCGTCTCGCGTCTGCCCGTCCTCACTGCGTATGCGCAACTTCTCGCTGAGGGGTATTTCGAGAGTCGGGCAGGGGCCGGCACGTTCATTTCCAGTACGCTTCCGAGTCGATCGACAGGGTCATTATCAGGCGCTGTCCGCGGGCAGCGCCTGCTCGAAATATCAGCGGCCTTCGTGGGCGGAGGGCCTGGGGCCATTCCAAGTGGGGCAACCCGAGCTCCAGAAATTTCCAATCGAGATCTGGTTAAGGCTTGTCGCGCGCTATTCGCGCCGCATGCGACTGAAAGCATTGCAGTATGGCGATGCCATGGGATTGCTCGAGCTCCGCGAAGCCATCGCTACGTATCTCAGGACCTCGCGTGGTGTGCGATGCGAGGCACAGCAGATCATGATTGTGAGCGGGTCGCAGCAAGCGCTCGACCTCACGACTCGCGTACTGCTCGACCCAGGCATGGCGGCCTGGGCCGAAGAGCCGGGTTACTGGCTGGTGCATCACGTTTTGAAAGCTGCGCAATGCCGGATCATTCCCGTGCCTGTAGATGGGGAAGGTCTAAACGTGACCGCCGGTATCAAGCTAAAGCGAAATGATCGAGTGGCCTTCGTCGCACCGTCTCACCAATATCCGCTCGGTGTCACCATGAGCGCTGCGCGCCGCTTGCAATTACTGGAGTGGGCGCAACGATCGAAGGCATGGATTGTGGAGGACGATTACGACAGTGAGTATCGATACGGCAGTCTGCCAATTGCATCGCTGCAGGGACTCGATGGCAATTCTCGCGTTATTTACATCGGCACGTTTAGCAAGGTGATGTTTCCATCGTTGCGACTCGGATACCTGGTCATTCCAGGTGACCTGATAGAACGCTTCGCAGCGATGCGGCAACTCATGGACATATGCCCGACGCACATCACCCAAGCCGTGATGTCAGATTTTATCCGCGAAGGCCACTTCGGCCGACACGTGCGGAGAATGCGGCCGATCTACGCTAAAAGACGGGACGTGTTGGTCGCAGAACTCGAGCGTCAACTTGGCCACAACGTCACGATCATGGGAGATCAAGCGGGGATGCACCTGGCCATCTTCCTCACTCCAAACCGAGAGGATCGAAAAATCGCGGCGACGGCAGCTCGACAATCGCTCTGGCTGTCTCCGCTATCCTCGTCGTACGTAGGGAGGAAGCCACGTCACGGTTTTGTTCTAGGGTTCGGAAATACCAAGGCAAGTGAAATTCCTCAAGCTGTTCGGCGTTTGAAAAAATTGATCTCCCAGTAGTAAAACAGCAGGAGAAGTTGCTGGCTGATAGTTAAGAGCTGAAAACGCAAGCGCTGAAAGGAAATTGGGCGGCCATATTTTTTTGAATGAGTAGGGTGTGCGTCGAAAAAGATGTCGATCTTCCTCGTGAATCTGAAGAAATGTTCTGCCGGAACGCAAGCAAGATGACCAGCCTTCGCCAAGGCTACGGCTAGTAAGTGAGTGAGTCCGAGTTCTTCGCGGCGACTCTTCGACCGGACTAGTAATAGCGCCGAGCAAGCCCGTCAAAATTCGTCCATGCGAATTAAAAGAAGTCGTTCACATTCTTCGAAACCGCTCGTTCCCACTTTTCGGCTATATAACGTCTGCACATACAGGAGGAACAAAATGACAAATATGAAACTGGAAGTCGTCGTCATCCCGGTGTCCGACGTCGATCGCTCGAAAAAATTCTACGAGAAACTGGGCTTCCGATTAGATATCGACTACGCCGCTAATGAGAACTTCCGAGTCCTGCAATTTACGCCTCCCGGCTCAGAGGCATCAATTATCTTCGGCACGGGAATCACCTCGGGCAAGCGCGACTCTGCGGACACGCTTGTTCTGGCCGTAGATGACATCGACGCTGCTCGCAGCAACTTGATCCGGCGCGGAGTCGAAGTGAGCGAGGTCTTCCATTATGCCGGCGGCCCCTTCAACAATGCTGTGGAGAATCCACGCGCCGTCGGACGCGACCCGCAAGGTCGTTCGTACTACACGTTCGCCTCGTTCACCGACCCGGAAGGGAACGGCTGGCTACTCCAGGAAATCACTACGCGCCTTCCGGGCCGGATCGATTCCGCAGCAACGACTTTCACTTCGGTGAGCGATCTGTCGAGCGCGCTTCGGCGTGCCGAGGCCGCTCACGGCGAGCATGAGAAACGTACTGGGGAGAGAGATGCGAACTGGCCGGATTGGTACGCCAGGTACATGGCCGCCGAACAAGCTGGCACGGAGCTTCCACAATGAGCGGAGAAGTTGAGAGTTGATTGTTGATCCGTCTGAGCAAGGACGTCGATAGTTTTTCGCGTTGTTTCTGGTCGTAAATATTGACGCATGTTGCAGCTTTCCACGCCGCGGGTGTGCGCGCGGACGCGCTACTTGGCCTCCTACGCGGGAATAATGCGGCTCTCTATAGCTCATACTACTGGGAGAGGCCGTATCTCTTTCGAATGATTTTTTTCGTTTGGAGACGCGAATTCCCAAACCCGTAAGTCAGATACAAGTGTAGTTGGTCTGACTTTCGAAATTGAAGTGTGCCCGTTTTGGATTTCGAACAGTTGGTCGAGCATTTTTACATGCCGCTTTATCGCTTCGCGCTATCACTCAGCCGCGATCCGTCTGATGCCGCCGACCTAACACAGCAGACTTTTCTGCTCTGGGCTTCTAAAGGTCATCAGTTGCGCGAGCAATCAAAGGCCAAGAGTTGGCTGTTCACTTCCCTGTATCGCGAGTTTCTGCG
>QHOR01000308.1:4059-5745 GCA_003219395.1 Verrucomicrobiota bacterium
AGTCCGGCAACGAATATCAACTGTCCGATGTGGAATGCCTGCCAATGGCAGTCGATAGTTGTGACGGCGATGCGGTCATTCGCGCCCTGTTGGATCTGGAGGAAATCTATCGCGCGCCATTATCGCTCTTCTACTTGCAAGAACATTCCTACAAGGAAATCGCCGAGACACTCAACATCCCGGTGGGTACAGTGATGTCGCGGATTTCGCGGGGTAAAGCTCGATTGCGCGAGCAGCTCGCGGATGATGCACATCAAAACGTTACAAAGCGAGAAATGGCATGACGAAAGAAGAAGCAAAAAGAATCTTGGCCGCGTATCGCCCTGGCGATCAGGACCGGCTCGATTCCCATTTTGCGGAGGCCTTGCAGGAAACAGAACGGGATGCCGAGCTGGCGCGGTGGTTTGCCGAAGAGCGAGAGTTTGATCGCACAGTCGCAGCCCACGTTAGTTCGGTGCCTGTGCCATTTGGCCTGAAAACGCGGATTCTCGCGAACGTGGCGCCTGGTAGCAATACGAGATCGCGCTGGGTGGCTGCTTTGGCGGCTGCGGCAACAGCGGCAGCAGCGATGTTTTTTCTTGCACAGCTTATCGGCGTCTGGCGCGCCACGGGTCAACACGCCGGGTCGCTCAGCGACTACGAGCAGGAAATGATGAGCTTCGTGAAGCTCCCTCCGCCCCTCGAGATGGAAAGCCTCGAGATGGGGCCGATTAAGCAATGGATTCTAGAACGCAAAGCTCCGTTGGCGGAGATCCCGCCCGGCATCGCTGCGGTTGAGACAATGGGTTGCCGGATTCTCTATTTCCGTGGCTACCCGGTCACCCTTATTTGTTTTTGCCATGGACAAACTGTGGCGCACTTGCTGATGGTTGATCGCGCAGCTCTGGTGGGACTAAAACCTAGAAATCCACCGGTAGTCACAAGCCGAGGGGACTGGACCACCGCCACGTGGGTTGATCAGCATTACGCTTATATGGTTGCTGTCCATGATAAGCCCACCGCAGCGCGGCAATACCTCCCGCATAGCTGAGTAGTCGACTGGTTGTGCAGACTTGTTGTACTCACAGGACGTCAAGACACGCTTGGGCGACTTTGAACTAACATGCATGCCTGGAGTCGTTTCATGCTTATCTATCGTGTTGAATCCTTATCCTGCCCTAAGACTTTTCCTATCATAGCTCATAGGTGAATCCCCCACTTCCAACTCAGGCGGGCATCGCCACCCGCTTTCTGAGTTCAAGCTAGCAATTGTTTGCAAAAATTTGACGAGCAATGGAATAACTCTGACCGGTTCTCTCTCTCACAAACACGATGAAAACAAAATTCTTACTTTTATTGACCGGCGGGCGGTTTGCTCCGGAGTTATGCGGTGCACCAGCGAAAGGCAGGATGCAGACACAAGTAAAAATCATCGCAATAGTTAGCAGTTTGTTAATGCTGGCATCGCTCAGTGTTGCGACAGCGCAAAGGCCACATCCAACTCCGCGTCCACAGCCCACCGCACGAAACTTTAACGCCGGTGCGGTATACGTTTTGACAAACCAGGTCGAAAACGCGGTGGCGGTATTCAGCCGCGGTTTTGATGGGACGTTAACTCCGGCGGGCGAATTTTCCACTGGCGGCGCAGGCGATCCGGTCCCACAGCCACAGGACCCGCCTACTGACCCTCTCGCTTCGCAAGGCGCG
>QHOR01000308.1:5762-6277 GCA_003219395.1 Verrucomicrobiota bacterium
TAATGCAGGCAGCAATCAGATTTCCGTGTTGAAGATATCGCAATCGGGACTCGACCTGATCAATGCTGTTGATTCGGGCGGCATCCGGCCGATTAGCCTGGCACTGCACGAAAACCTTCTATACGTGCTCAACGAAGGTGGAACTCCGAATATCAGCGGATTCACCGTAGCTGAGGATGGAACGCTGACACCATTGGCTGGCTCTACTCAACCCTTGATTGGCGGCACTGCGGCTGACCCTGCCCAAGTCAGTTTCAACCGCGACGGCACGCTGCTGGTGGTAACAGAAAAAATGGGCAACCGGCTTGATACGTACACGATTGACCAGAACGGCTTGCCAAGCCCTCCCATAGATAATGCTTCCAGTGGTATGACGCCTTTCGGGTTCGCCTTTAATAACGCTGACTTTTTGGTGGTTTCCGAAGCTTTCGGCGGTGCGCCGAACCAATCGGCGGCATCTTCGTACAGCGTTGGCGTCGACGGCCTGCTAAGCGTAATCAGCGGCTCGGTGCCAA
>QHOR01000308.1:6283-9103 GCA_003219395.1 Verrucomicrobiota bacterium
CAATGGAAAACTTGCCGTCGTGTCGAACACTGGCAGTGGCACAATTTCCAGTTACGGAATCGGCAGTGGCGACGGAACGCTTACCCTAATTAATCCCGTCGCTGCTAACACCGGGCCAGACAGTGCGCCGAGGGACATGGCTTTGAATATCGGCAGTCGTTTTCTCTATGTGCAAATCGGTGGAGGCACCGCAGTGGCTTCTTTTCGTGTGGAGCACGACGGCAGTCTGACTTTGATTGACACCGATGAGGGACTTCCATTCGGCGCGCAAGGAATTGCTGCCAAATAGAAAAGCGACGTGCGTTTCACCGGACGATCTAACGCTGACGAAGTTGATAGTTGATCGTTAAGAGTTGAGAGAAAAGTCAGGTAGCCGCGGTGCTCCGACTTTCCTCGTCGCTGAAGAGCTATGACGTGACATACAGCCCCTCCGGTACAAGATAAGGGGCCGTCAAAAGCGCAAAGCGCGTCCAGCGGCCCCTTTCTCAGATTTTCAGACTGTTACTGTTTTAGCAATGGGTCGGACGCAAAGTTTGCGTGGACCAACACCCATTTGTCGCCTTTTTTTACAAAGACGCGCGTCGATTTTGCGCGATTCGGTGTCGTTTTTCCGTCCTTGTCCTGTGTTATACCGGCATAGTTGTAAGTCAGAATGGCAACGTCCCCGTTGTATACCTGAACTTTGGGATTGGTCATTTCCGCCCCCACTGTCTTACCTGAGGCTTTTCCTGTAGCTTCCGCCAGTCGCGAATTCATCGCTTTGCCATCGAGACGCGTGGCATAATCGCCATTGAACTCAGTGTAGTCATCCGACATGTCCTTCGACTGTTCGGCGACACTGGTCGGGTCTTTGATCTCCGCCGTCCATTGCGCCTTCGTCATGGCAATGACGGCATCGGTTGTTGCCTGGTCGGCTTGCTGAGCCGACGCGTTCATCGAGAAAGCCAAGCAACAGGCCGACGCGACTAATACTAACATTAATTTGTTCATTTCTATTTTCCTCCGGGGAAAACCCCGTGTATTTGAGCTGACCATGCCCAGTGTTTAGACCGCGACGGGCAACGGTCTTGTTAGGTATTGCCGTCGAACCGGCTGAGAAGCCGGATGCTCGCTTGGTTGCGTTGCACTGCCATAGGCCGCCGACACTGATAAGTCAATGTATTTCGCCGCACCATGTGACGCTGAACATCGCGCAAACACGAATAAGTGTTTCCCAACAGCTTGCCTTTGTATCCAAACACTCGTTGACCCAGGAGTTGAGAGAAACTCACGCAGCGACGACGTTTCCGAGCTGGAGGTGGCGAACGGTTGATGGTTGAGCGTAAAGCTCGCGTTAGAGTTACGCTCCTTAACGAAAGACATGGACATAAGGCGAGTTGGTACGCAAGCGCTCACAAGCTCAGAAATTATGATCCGCATTTGGACATGCATAATCGCGTTAATCGCGTGTAATGCAGGAACAGCTCCGGCGGCTGATTCACTCGGTGACTTTGTCCATGTCGTTGGAGAGCGGCTGGTCGCGCCCGACGGTGGCGATTTCCGCATCCAAGCTATCGGAGCAGGTTCGACTGGCGCTGATCCCGTCGACAAGGATTACGCCGAAATTGCCCGTCTGAAGTTTAATTCGGTGACGGTGATGCTTAGTTATCGGCGCTTCTACACAGAAGACGCGCCAGAGAAGTACACTGAGCTCGGCTGGAAACGTCTTGATCAACATCTGGCGCTGGCTCGGAAATATGGTCTTCGCGTTATTCTTCAAATGTTGGATGTGGAAGGCGCCCAATTCGTGCCGATTAAAGGAGAAGCGTTTGATTACCGGATTTGGGTGCAACCCGAATTGCAGGAGAGGTATCTTAAACTGTGGGAGGCAATAGCCACTCGATACAAAGACGAACGGCAGCTTCTAGGATATGGCATTTTCTGCGAGCCGGTGGTCTCGGGCACGCGGCGACAATGGATCGATCTGACCAACAAAGCAGTTGCTCGCATCCGAAACATCGACAAGAACCACATTCTTTTTATTGAGCGCCTTTACGGACAATTCGCAACCCGACGAGAGATGTCTGGCCTCGATTTGAGTCCGGAGAACGCATTTTTCGTCGTTCCCGATCGCAATGTCGTTTACCAGTTTTATTTTTTCGAACGCGACGAATACACCCATCAACACGCACCATGGCGAGAGGATCGCGATTTTGATCTCCAGTATCCCGAGCCGCGATTTGAGATTGTCTATCGCGAGGCAATCAACGATCGCGGCCGCGTCTTCCGTTTCGACAACGAATATCTCAATTTTTATTTGAATCGGCAGCTTGAATTCGGTGCGAAGCACAAGGTCCCGATGTTTGTGTGGGCATTTGGGTTATTGAAGAACTGCTTTGCTGGGCAAGGCGGTCTAAAGTGGTTGCAAGACACGAAATAGCTCTTTAACGATCGGCACCTGTCCTTCGAGACGCCGACAATGGCATTAGCGATAACGAATCCGCCCAGAAAATTCTCGCTGACGCTTCCAGGAATTAGCAGGCCGTTACCGCGACTACCAGAATGTCCCGCCTCGCTATTCAAAAACCGTGAACGGCGAGTTGGTCGATTCGCTTGAAAAGATCAGCAACGAAACAGTATCGGAGAAGTTCATGGCTTCTAGATGACAGTTAAAAGATGAAATCTGAAACGCTAAACGAACCGATGGTGCGATACTCTTTTGAATGAGCAGGGCGTTTGTCAAAGAAGATGTCGATCTTCCGGAGCGCAGCGGGCGGAAGCGATCGGCGTCCGGATTGCCGCCGGGCGCGACAAATTACATCACCGCACGCGGCGCAAAAC
>QHOR01000305.1:0-2710 GCA_003219395.1 Verrucomicrobiota bacterium
TGCCCGCAGGCGACACCTACCCCGACACCGACAGGTACGCCTACAGGGAGACCTCCTCCCACTCCCAGGCCTCGCCCCACTCCGCACCCTCGCCCGACTCCCTAGTAGTGAGAGAAATAATGGTTAGTGATGAGAGAGTGGTAACATCGTATGACGATTCGATCGCTTTATCAGTCAGTGCTCGACAACCGGATCAAGGTGGTAAACGAATAGCTCGCGAAACTTCCTTTTGTTCCACGTGTTTACGAACCTCGCTCGTGTGTATGCGATTATTGGTTGAAATAGTTATTATTGGGACACTGATTTCTTTGGGATGGGATACGCCGCTTAGAGACTGGAGCGGCCGGGCGAACACGGCAGTACAAACGCTCCTGCACTCCAAGCGGGAGAACCCTTCGGATGTGACCATCATCCCAGCTCCGGCCGCTTCGCGGGAAAGAGAGGGAACTCTTGGGAAAGGTGCGGTTCGAAAATCACTTTCCCGCGATCGATAAGAGCTCTGGTGTCGCGAACGGCTTGACGTGAAGATCATGGCAACTCGGACGACTCCATAGCTTTCGTCAGCGTTAAGACTGCGATCAGAGCGGTAGTTTGCGCTCTGGCCGTCAGTGCTCGGTCGGCAGCTTTCTTAATTTGTGGGAATCTACTGGCCCGGTCGAGACTGAAGGTCCACCTACAGCTGACATTGTGCTGAGCTGCTTCAAAAACGTTTGCGCGAAGTGATGCGCGGCTTTACCTGTCCGACCTTCGCTCCTATCTGGGGGAGTTGACTGCCAGTTGTTGGCTGAGCGCCCGATTAGCGTGGGTTTCTTCTTGCTGACGGTGGTGTTGGGCTCGCCGAATGGTCCTCCCACGCCGGCGCATGGATTCGAGAGGTTGCCATCGCGCTGCCTTGTGCAGCCCATTCTTTGAAAGGCCTATTCCAGCCGACATAAATCAAGGCAGCAATGATTATTATTTCTAGCAGCAGTCGCATATGAATAGCAAGATTCGCAAAAGCTCGTAGCGAAAAGCAATCTTCTTTTTACGGATAGTTACCTGCGGCCCCGATCGCCGATCCCAGGCACAGCCATCGTTGCCAGCGGCCTAGGGCGAGGTACGCCCTTGGACCAGGATCATGTTTGTCCTGGCGGTGCGGTGGCGCATCTTGCGCGGCTCACGGTACTCTTCGCAGTTGAGCCATTCTTTGGCGCGATCAGCGGATTCAAATTGCAGTACCACAATGCGCTTTGGTTTCCAGTCGCCTTCTAACACTTCCGTTTTACCGCCCCGGACGATGTATTTGCCACCGTGCTTCTCGACGGTCGCGGCGGCGAGCTTCTTGTATTCTTCGTACCCGATCGGATCAAGAACTTCTATTTCGACGATGATATAGGCAGGCATTGATCGGAGAATTCATACTTGAGAGTTGATAACTGGCAATTGCTAGAAGCAGCTAGTGACCGTTATGGCTACGATCTTTTTTAGCTAGTTCCGGGATTCTTTTCCGGCGTCGCAGTCGCAGCCAGTTGTTCCAGGTTTTGCGAAGGCTGTCGCGTGGGGTCTGATATTGTTGAGTCAAGTCGTTGCTCTTTACAATCTGCGCAAGAATTCCTTTCGCAGAAAAATCGTCGGTATTCACGATCGTGTAAGCTGTTCCAACAGCAGCCGCATGATGCGCGTCGCTTGCGGCAGTCATAGGCAGATCACGAACCTGTGCATACTTGAAAGCGTAACGATTATAACGGCGAAGAGTGGTTGCGGCATTGAACACCTCGATCGCGTCAACGGGGAGGGTTTCCAAGGTGGAAAAACGGATCCCTGCACGAAACAAGTCATAAGGGTGCGGCGGAATGGCCAGCCCACCCCTCTGGTGGATGATGTCGCAGACCTCGCGTGCCGGTTTTCCCTTGAGGTAAGGAAGCTCGGCACCGATACAGAGAAGATGTCCATCGGCGGTGGTCACCTCCACTCCCGGCAGAATGAGAAAATCGTCCACCGGCAGTCCATCCAGTCGCATCAACCCTTTTTGAAGAAGGTAATTGACCGCGTCGCAGGTGTTGTGATCAGTGATGGCGAGACCGTGCAATCCCTTGGCACGCGCCGCTGCAATCAAGTCTTCCGGGCTGGAGACACCGTCCCCCGAAAAGAAAGAATGTGTATGGAGGTCGATGTTAAAGGGCATTATCTAAAGGGCAGGGAATAGCTGAAGAAGGTTAAATGGCTGAGTTACTACAAGGTCGCAACACGCTATTGCCGCTCTCTTTTTTAACATTGCAACTCTTTTAACTTTTGGCTGTGGTCGCTAGACCAGTTCCTCAACTGCAAATGCCGGCTCAGTAGCCGGTTCCTCCTGAATCCGATTGAATTGATGATCGTACAACCGCCGATAATAGCCGGATTTTTCAAGAAGCTCTGCGTGTGTGCCAATCTCCTTGATGCGGCCTCCGTCCATGACGATGATTTGATCGGCGGATAAGACAGTGGATAATCGATGCGCGATGGCGATCACCGTGCGGCCGGTCGCTAATTCGGCCAGGGCTTTTTGAATTTGCTGTTCGGATTCGGAATCGAGCGATGAAGTGGCTTCATCGAGCAAAAGAATCGGAGCGTTCTTCAGCACCGCGCGTGCGATGGCGAGACGCTGCTGCTGGCCGCCAGAAAGAAGACATCCTTTATCGCCAATCACCGTTTGGTAACCCTTCGGCTGAGCCATAATAAAATCGTGTGC
>QHOR01000305.1:2740-4266 GCA_003219395.1 Verrucomicrobiota bacterium
AATTGTATCGTGAAACAGGAAGGTCTCCTGAGTTACGAGCCCGATCTGTTGACGCAATGATTTCTGCGTCACCGAGCGCAGATCGCGGCCATCGATTTTCACAGCTCCGGAAGTAGGATCGTACAGCCGCAGGATGAGCGAGAGAATCGTGCTCTTTCCTGCACCGCTGGCGCCGACCAGGGCGTAGCTTTTGCCCGACTCGATGTGCAAAGTCAGATCGCTGATCGCGTCTGTATGAGTATTTGCGTAGCGGAACGTGACGTTTTCAAAGTCAATCCGGCCCTGTGAGGAAGTGAGCGCAACAGCATTTGGCGCGTCTTGCACACTCGGCTCCGAATCGAGAATCGAGAAAATTGAAGTCGTAGCGGCCATTGAACGCTGCATGACGAGATGGATTCTGCTAAGCGTCTTGATCGGGTCGTAAAGGATGAAAATTCCTGAGATCAATCCGAAAAAGCGCCCCACGGTCAGGTTCGCGGCGTAAACGTAGAGCAGCGCAATCCCCACGCCGACTGCAGCAATCGTTTCAACCAACGGGCCCACAGCTTCCAACGACCGGATGATGCGCATCATCTGGGAAAATTGCATTTGATTGCTGCGCTTGAATTCCTTTTCCTGGTGAGCCTCTCGCGCGAAGGACTTGATCACACGAATCCCAGCGAACGTTTCCTGCATCGTCACCACCATTTCGGCCATGCCTTCCTGCTCATTTTGCACCGCTTTTCGCGCGCGTTGGCCGTAAACGCGAAGCGGCAGCAAACATGTTGGAAAGAGAATCAGAGTGACCAGGGTAAACTTCCAGTCCATCACCAGTAGCACACTGATTGCTCCGACGATGGTGATCGGTTGCTTGAATACGTCGCTGCCGACGGTGCTCAAGGCCATCTGCATCACGCGGGTATTGTTCGTGATCAGCGACATTAAGAATCCCGAGCGCGCCTTATTAAAGAAATCCATCGAGTTGCGCAGCATCTTGTTGAAAAGCTGAATCCGGATGTCGCTCACCACCTTGTTACTGACCCACTGCATGCAGTAGGTACTCCCGTAGGAACAGAGGCTGCGCACCATCATGATTGCCGGGATGGCCAGGCATATCAGAATGATCGAATTTATTTTTGGGCCCGTGTCGAGCGTGTGAAGATTGGAGCGCACGTTCGCGGCATTGGGAGCGGCGCCGTGGAAGATCGTGCTTGTCACCCGGGCAATCGCTAGCGGGAAAAGTGAATTGACGCCCCCGTAGGCAAGACCCAGTGCCAGGCCCGCGATAAAGCGGCCCTTGTACGGTTTGACGTAACCGTAGAGCCGCCGGTAAGAACCGGAGGCTGCACGTAAGGTTTGCCAGAATGACTGTTTTTTCTTTGCCGGTTTTGCGCCGCTCATGACGTTCGGGCCGCCGCATGCTGCGACAGCAGGAAATCCATAGCACTGATCACCGCTTCCGTCGAGATTTGGCTCATGGGAAGGCGCGGTTGGACTGGGGAAAATTCAGTGATCGGTTCAGTTGTTTTTCCGTGCAGAATGAGTGC
>QHOR01000101.1 GCA_003219395.1 Verrucomicrobiota bacterium
TACTCCTGCTCGTGCTCTTGATCGAAACCGAGACTAAGCTGAAACACGGCCACGATTACGAGCAGGAGCATGAGCATGAGCAGGAACAGGGAAAGTAGATTCATGAAGTGATGTATCCCTCCTCGCCGTGTTGATTGATATCGAGACCTTGGCGCTCGATTTCCGGCGCGATGCGCAACCCAATCAGCCCGCGCACAACGGCGCCGATAATTGCGCTGCCCACCACCGCGAAAATAATCGTGATCACGATCGCTTTTAATTGTTCTATCCAGAGGGTGTGCCCCAGCATTCTTGCAAGACCATTTTGCGTCGCAGGATTAGGCGATCCAGCGACTGTTAATAGAAGATTTGGATTCACAGTCGCGCTGGCGAGAAGACCTGTGAAGAATGCCCCCAGCGTTCCGCCGACCGCGTGGATGCCAAAAGTATCAAGGGCATCGTCGTAACCCAGCCACGATTTCAATTTCGTGCACGCGAAAAATGGGACGATTCCCGCGGCAACTCCGATAATTACTGCCCCGGTCGGTCCCACATATCCGCACGCCGGTGTAATCACAACTAATCCGCCGACCGCACCGGAACAAAAACCCAGGACACTCGGCTTGCCTCGCAGCACATACTCGAGCATGGCCCAGGTGAATGAAGCCACTGCGGTGGCAAGGGTGGTGCTCATGAAGGCGTTCGCGGCGATTCCATCCGGCGCAAGAGCGCTTCCCGCATTGAAGCCGTACCAACCCACCCACAGCAAACCGGTTCCCACCATGCAGAGCACCATGCTATGTGGCGCCATGACTTCCTTTCGGAATCCGAGCCGGTGCCCGAGAAGAATGCATAACACCAGCGCCGACCACCCCGAGGTCATGTGAACGACTGTTCCACCAGCGAAATCGATGGCGGTGATCCTTGCAGCAGGGTTCCAGACTCCGTTCATCCATCCATCGATTCCCCACACCATGTGAGCGATTGGAAAATAAACGGCAAACATCCAGACTCCGACAAAAACCAACACAGCCGCGAATTTCATCCGCTCCGCAACCGCGCCGACGATCAAGGCCGGAGTGATGATTGAAAACATCAGCTGGTACATCGCGAAAACATTCTGTGAGACCCAATACGAATAATCACTGTTCGGACGAGCATCGACACCGTTGAGAAAGGCAAATTTCAATCCGCCGATGAAGGGTGAGCCACGGGAAAAAACCAGGGAATAACCCACCAGCCACCAGAGAATCGTCACCAAACCGGCGATGCCGAGACACTGCGCCAGCACAGAAAGAACATTCTTTGCGCGAACGAGCCCACCGTAAAACAGCGCCAGCCCAGGTAGCGTCATGAAAAGCACCAGCGCGGCACATGTCATCAGCCAGCCATTGCTGGCAGGCCCGGGGCCGGAGATGTTTGATGCGACCGGGGCGTTCGCAGCGTCAGCGCCCCGCGCGGAATTATTCACGTAGGCTTCCAAGTCGGCAACGCGCTGCTCCAAAGACGGCCCCGCCTGCAACGCTGTAGCACTGCGGGCAGGCGATGCGGAAGGCGACGACGTTTGCGCGTGCAGCGGAGAGGAAAACGCAATGACCGCCGTAAGCAAAAAGAGCCGCATCATTACGCGCTCTGGTTATAGGCGCACTGATTTCTAGCGGCAAGGAAAATGGCGAACGTAACTTCGCGATCGTGAGATGCATGCGCTTCCGAACCCGCGACGCAGCACGATCCAGCAAGGAAAACTCCGCCGAGCGGCCAGTCAGCCAGGTTAAGGCGCTCGACGGAGTTCCTCCTCAGCCCGAAATCGCCAACGCTTAGCTTGTGTGGTTCAACCGCGCGTTATTGAGGTTCTTCACTTCGTTTGCAACAACGCACCATTGAATGCGCAGCGGCGCACAAACTGTGTCAGTCAGTTGCCCTGCGTCGTCATCGTCATCGGCATCATCGTCATTCTCTTCGTCGGCATCTGTTCCAGGCGCGACCACGGGTAAATCGTTTTGCTGCAATTTGTCAAAACGCTCACGAACGTCGGCGGGCATTTTTTCACGATCCTCTTTCGTCTCCACCGGTCCGCTAAAGAGCAGTTTCCCCTGCGGATCTTTCGCAGTCAGTATTTTTTTGCCATCGACGTTTTCCACCTTCATCTCGCCTTTATCGTCGGAGAAAACGATTTGCGCATTGCCGAGATCGATTCTGGTGGCTTTGAGCGCGCCGTGATCCTGACTGAGAATGCGAATTTCTCGGGCGGCGCGGCGGGCGTCCTCTCGTGCACGTCTGGCCGCCTCGTGAGCTTTCATCACTGCTCCCCGGATCATGCCGCGATGTGCGCCGAGCTGCTCCTGCAATTGTTCTTTCAAACCTTCCATCTGCTCGCCGAAATCACCTGTCTCATCGAAATCCCAGTGCCCTTCATGTTTGTCTCCAGGCCTCCAGGAATGACGCTGCGGTCTTTCCTTTTTTGTGAGCTTCACGGTGACCTTCTGCTCCTGTCCCTTCCGCAAAATCGTGAGCGTCACGTCCGCGCCGTCAGAGAACGTCTGTAGGAGCTTTCGCAATTGACTCGGCTCGATCAGAATCTGGTCGTTGAGCATCTTCAGAATGTCGTTCTGTTGAACGCCCGCCGCTGCAGCAGGGCTATCCGGGACAACATATTCAACGACCAACCCAAGTCCTTTGGACAGGCCAAGCTGTTCGCTTACCACGGTCGGAACCTGTGACGTTTCTACACCGAGAAATATCGTCGGAACTTTGGGCGCTTTTTCATGGTCACTTGGCGGCCCTGGCGGATGGCCAGGCCCTGGTGGTTGTGGCGGCGTGGGCGGCGTCTGCGCAAATCCGGCAATTCCCAGAAGGACGAGACAAGTGATAATAGCAGTCAATTTCATTTTCATGGTTTTATTTGGTTAAATCATTGGCCGGAAACCGGGATGAGGACTACTTCCTCACTGGGGTAAGAGACGCGGAGCGATGCGCCAGTGGAAGGATTACGCCATTGCCACGTCTGTTGTGTTTGATAACGAAGACGTCTCAGCGGTTGTCTCGACCCGTCAGCAAATTGCAACCCCTCGTTGCGGGTGTTATAAACGACCTGTGTCGCCCCAGCGGGAACAAATTTGTTGGAGACCATCGATCCATCGACACGGCTTCGACCCGAGGGGGCAGGAATCATTGATCTTGTTTCCGACGCCGGTGCTACTTGTGCGATTTCACTGTCGTTCCCCGGTCGCTGTTCCATTCTGAGGACCGCGAACAAGAGCAAAACTGCCGCGGCCGCGAGGCCAAATCCTAGCGACAGCCAATTGTAGGGCGAGCGCGCGGGTTGCTCGGCACGCGAAGCGCCTGCCCTATAATTCTCGCCCATCGCTTCCTCGATGCGCTGAAAAAGAACAGGCGAAGGCCGCGCCGGTCTCAGCGCTTTCAAATCGTTCTCAAGCTCCGAAAAATCACTCATTGGGGTTGTAAGCTCTTCTTCAGGTTGGTCAGAGCGTATCGATACCGCGACGCGGCAGTATTTTGAGAAATGCCGAGTGCACCGGCGATCTCACTGAAGGTAAGTTCGTTCCAGATTTTCAAGACGAGCACCTCGCGTTGATCGTGTGGCAAGCACTTGACTGCTGCTGCGAGCGCCGATCGGGCCTCATCTTCCCACTCGAACTGCGGCTCGACAATTTCCTCAGCCTCGGCAACGACAACCGCCTCGCGTCTGGCACGGCGTTTATCGCGACGAATGAAATCGAGAGCGATGGAACGAACAGTTGCATAAAGAAGGGCGCGATTATTAATCCTGTGGTTTCGGCGCCAAAACTTAACGAAAGCCTCCTGGACAATATCTTCGGCGTCAGCGGCCGATCGTGTCCATTGCCGGGCAAAAAGGAGTAAACCGGGACCGATTTCCGAAAAGCAACTCTTCCAATTCTCATGGCTAGCGATATTATCCATGACCTCTTCACGGTCTTTATTTCCAAGACGCCGCCACCCGATGAATTTGTCTATGGGGTCCAGACTTTTCTCGGTCATTGCACTACTAGGTGTCGCAGCACTGCGCGCAGAAGAAATAGCTGCTGGCAAAGTAGTTGGTTCGCTCATCGCAGCAGAGAAGGCTTACGCTAGAACTTGCCGGCGAAACGGGATTTCGCGAAGCGTCCCTCTCCGTTTTCGCTGACGATGCGGTAATCTTCGCGCCCACTGCAGTCAACGGCAAAAGTTTTGGTGAGAAGTTAAAAAAATTCCGCCACAATGGAGTCGGCGCGCCCTCGCGCCGGGGGCCCAGTGACCCGGTCCGAGAGCGGGCCCTCTCCATCACCTCTTCGGAATCGCGCGCAGAATCAATTCCCCTAGCCAGTCAGGATTCGCGATACCTTCGCGATACGCTCGCAGGGATTCTACAGAAGAGTTCACGCGCAGGTTGCTGTAGGATCCATCGGCGTTCTGCCAGCGTTCGTGCCAGTAAACCGCCGCCTTGATCCGCGGATAACGCGTGCGAAAAAGTGTAAGTCCCTGCGTAATCCACTTGGCTTTTCCAACCCCTCCCCCTTCCGCGGAGTGTGGGAATTCGCCGGTCGCCCATTCAGCAATCATAATTGGCTTGTGTGGATCCAGCTTGGACATTTCCTCGTACGGCCAATTCACTAATGAAGGAATATCGGGGTTTGGCTCGTCCTTATACTGCTGTCCATACACGCTCAGCCCGAGCCAATCGACATAATCCGACCCGGGATAGTAAGCAGGTGCGCAATTCCAGGTTTCGTACGGATAGGGATAATTGTTCGTATGAAACATCCACTGGATATTTGAAGCGCCGCGCCCCCGGACGCGATCTACGACATGACGGAATGCTTTGCGAAATGTTTCCGGCCCTTTCCAGTTGTTCTGGTCTTTGTCCCATTGCCCTCCTCCGTAATAAGCTCCTGACCAGGGAAACCAGGTGCCATTCATTTCCACCCCGAACACGACAATCATTGGGTGACCAAAATTCCGGGCCGCATCCGCCCACTTGTCGATGTACGCATCCCATTTACCGGCGAGAATCTCCGTCAGACTAAACTTATCCGGCCCGTGGTCTTCTTCGTAAGGACTATCCCACGGCGACCAAAATACAAGCGGCAGCGAACCGTGCCGCCAGATGACATTGAGGTTGTCCACGGGGAAATTTTGTTCTCCCCAGTAACTGGACGACGCAATGATGGCCTGGTGCTTACCGACCATCTGCTCAAAATCCTCGATTGTCTCCAGGGTCACATCATCCTCCGCGTCGCCAAAATCCATGAACGCGCCGGTGTATGCGCCATGTTCAGGAATCACCACCTCGACCGGACCATTCGGATCGATGTGCGGAATTGCTGCACCTCGGCGGCATCCGATTAGCGGCAAACTTGATGTGATTACTGCAGCGACCAGCGCAAAAATTGCATGGGTGCGCATTTGAGTTCGCAACTTCGCTGTATGCCGATTGTTGTCCAGCACTGCACCGGAATCTCATCCCAAAGTAGCCCGGTCACGTTGAGCGAAGGGAAAATCTATGACCTATTTATCCCGCGGACGGTCGATCGGAACTTAATCTGAGATTCTTCGCTTCGCGCAGAATGACATCATAGCGTGGGCTTGTGAACTATTGGCATGTTTGATTGCTATCGGGAGTTGTCGGCTCGAAACGCTTCGTTTGGCGAGGAATTCTCCTTGACCAAAGAGTCCCAAATATGAGAACAGAAACAACGTCCGGTTGAGACAAGTGAACAAAAAACTCCTGACAGTTTTGCTCCTGTCATTCATCTCAGTCGCGCAAGCTGACGACTTTAAAACAGTTACTGGGAAGGAATATAAGAACGCCACAGTAAGCCGTGTCGAACCGGACGGCATCGTGCTGACCAACAAAGCGGGCATCTCCAAAGTTTATTTTAGCGAACTTCCTAAAAATGTTCAGGAGCGCTTCGGCTACGATCCACAAAGGGCGGCTGATTACTCAGTGCAGCAGAGTGCTGGATTCGATCAAATCCGAAAGGAGCAAGCAGAAGCCTCGCGCCGGGAAGCGGAAGCGATTCAAAGGGCAAATCGATCTCTAGCAGAACAACAAACTCGGCAGAACGAGCTTCGCGCGCTCCAAACCCGTTACGAGGAACTGGGCAGGCAAGAAGATGACTTGCTTCTTCGCGTCGGTGAGGCGAAGAAGCCCGGACCAGCGTACTTCGGAGGTAAGAACAACAAAACTCTTCGCCACTCTCCAAATCCGCAAGCATCGCAGCTGCCGCTTCTTCAGAGTCACTTGAAGGACGTTCGCCACGAGAAAGAGTTACTCAGAAAGCGATTGGAGAAAGCGCAGCGGTAGCAATGAAAAGCGATGCGAAGTTCATCGAGCGATCACTCTCCTTTCGCGAAGGCTTTTGGAGTGCGATGCCAGCAGCAGCTTCGCACAGGGACGCGAGCGTGGCGATGCGTCGTCGCAACGCTCTCATTTGCCATTTTAGGGACGCTTCAACTGCTATCACAAACAGAGGCGCGCAACGATGAAACGCCCTTCGCCGTCTCTGCCGTTGTCATTGCGGATCACCCAGTAAACCAGTGTGTGCCGACCGCGGCGTTGGGCGCAGGCGTGGATGGTCACGAGCGAGGCGAGTGTGCCCGCATGTTTACGGATAAGAACATCGCCGAGATGCGATCAGCCGGGTTCGGGCCCCTGGCGTATCGACTGCGGACGGAATTGGCCGGCGAAGTTTGGCATTGGAATCCGCGAGGCACGTGGAGCAATCCTGCTAATCGGTGCGGATATTGGATCTCCGACGATTCACTCAGCGAGCTGATTAACGTCTCCTACGGCTACCGCTTGCCCCGACGAGGAAACACGATCGATCAGGCCAACGACGATGGTTACTCACGCATCGTGGACGGCAACGAAGAGTCAATTTGGAAAAGCAATCCCTATCTCGATCCCCATTTCACCGGCAAATCCGATGATGCACATCCGCAGTGGGCAGTCATCGATCTGGGCGCCACGAAACTCGTTAACAGCATTCGGATTCATTGGGCTGCGCCGTACGCGCGGCAATACAGAGTCGAGTACTGGAGCGGAGCGGACCCGATGCATTTGCATGCCAATCGGAAAGATCGGTGGCATCTCTTTCCAAACGGTGCAGTGGACCGCGGATCAGGCGGCGAAGAATTTGTTCGGCTGTGTGCAAAATCCATTCCAGTTCGGTTCGTCCGCATCTTGATGACTCACAGTTCACAAACAAATGCGAACGCTTCAAACGACATTCGCGACCGGCTTGGATTTGCGATTCGCGAGATTGAACTCGGGAGCATTGACACATATTCGCTCCGCTCCGGCGCAGCAAACAGCAATGGTCGTTTTCACGATTACATCCGTCATGCAGCTGATCGATATCGGCAGACGATAGTTTACGTATCGTCAACGGATCCCTGGCATCGGGCCGAGGACATTGATTATAAAACAGAGCAACCGGTCCTGGATTTCATCATGCGCAGCACGCTGACGAATGGCTTACCCGTCCTTGTGCCCGTCGGCGTTTTGTACGACACGCCCGAAAATGCCATTGCTGAGATCCGCTATCTTACCAAACGAGAATATCGCTTCGAAGGGATCGAACTCGGCGAAGAACCCGATGGACAATGGGCGTCGCCGGAGGATTATGCCGCGCTTTACGCTCGAGTTGCTGCAAGTCTCGCTGCCATGAATCCGAATTTGAAACTCGGAGGACCAAGCCTGCAAAGTTTCGAAGGCCAACTTCTCACGTGGCCTGATGCAACTGCGAATCGTTCCTGGATGAACCGCTTTCTCAACTGTGTGCGAAGTGCCGGAGTGCCATTCGATTTCTTTTCGTTCGAGTTTTATCCGTTCGACAATGTCTGCACCGATGCGGCATCCCAGCTGTTGCAAACTCCAAAGCGTCTCAGTGAAATGATGACCAGCTTGAGAGCAGATGGTGTTCCAACGGCAATTCCATG
The DNA here is from genome assembly GCA_003219395.1 of Verrucomicrobiota bacterium. Taxonomy (GTDB): domain Bacteria; phylum Verrucomicrobiota; class Verrucomicrobiia; order Chthoniobacterales; family UBA10450; genus Udaeobacter. Next base: position 7,942 of record QHOR01000101.1, read on the forward strand.
GCTGATGACAGAATACGGTTACTCCGTCTTTGCGGGGCGCTCCGAAGTGGACATTGCGGACGCGCTGTTCAATGCAGACACAGTGGGAACATTTCTCACACTGGGAGGCTCCAAGGCGTACCTATACGGGTACGAACCGAATTATCTCGAAGACGAGCTAAAATGTTCCTGGGGCAACCTGATGATGCTTCAGATGCAGCCAAACAGTAACGAACTGAATCGCGTATCCGGTTATTTTGCCGCCCAACTCATCACGAAGGAGTGGATGCAACCAATCGATGAGCCTCACGAAATCTTTCCGGTAAAGGTTCAGCAAAGCCGGGCGAGTTCGTCATCCGCCGTCAGCGTCTATGCAGTGCGACGACCGGACAAACAATGGGCGTTGTTAGCGATTAACAAACATTCGAACCGCGCCGCACGTCTCAGTGTGGACTTCAACTTCTCCGGTGCACGATCGCAGGCAAGCTTCGCAGGCAGCCTGGATGTAATCCGGTTCTCGCGCGATCAGTATGAATGGCACGATGATGGGGCAAACGGCCACCCGATTCGGAACCTGCCGCCGGCGCGGTTTACGCAAGACGCATCTTCATTTTACGAAATGCCACCGTATTCACTCACTATCTTACGGGGAAGACTCGCAGATTGATGGTCGCAATGCGCGACTTACGTCTCGTCGATTGCTTTAAGGAGCGTCATCTGCGCGAGAGGTATCGTCATTTGAACCGGTGCCGCCGACAGACGTGCAGTAATTCCGGCTTCCAACTGGTCCATGAACGTGGCCGAACGTGCGTCGCCCCGCGCTTCATCCAAGCTGGCCGCAAGGGTTGGGAATACTGAAGCTCGGCAAAAAGCAGCCCATTGCGCGCCAAATGCGTGAGCATCACGGTTTGCTTCAAACTCAGTCCAGATACGATCGTCGCCATTCTTTGCGAATGGCTCTATAAATTGCATTCTGGTTCGACCGAACGTGGGAATCACCATTCTGCGAAATTCTTCCTGTCGAATGAGGCCCTGATCGACCATGTCGACAAGTGTAGCGTAGAGCGCATCCACTACTGGTCGATAGCCGAAATCACCGCTGTCGTCGGTCGCCATTGTCAGCACGACTAGCCGCGCGCCATTACGGAGCTCGCGGCTGCGCATCGTAAGAAACGTTCGCCAGTCTTCCGCCGCTTGTTCGGTGAAAGCACTGCGCGCGGATAGGTCATGGCTATAGGCAACCTGCACTTGATCCGGAATTGCGCAGGGCACACGGCTCAGCCATTGAATCGCCCACGCGCTCCAACCCAGCGTCACGCTGGACGCTGGTAGGATCTGAACAAAGTAAGACCGTCCTATCGCCCCCGCGAATATGGCAGGATCGGTGCTAAGATAGCTGTTCGAGTCATTCCCAAGCGTTTGGAACAGCGCAGTGAAATCGTTGTCGGGCAAGTCCGTATGAAAAACGAAGATTGCTCGCGAGCGGCCGACCCGTTCCCTGAGCTTGGCGATCGCCGCCGTCATTGGCGCAAATGAATTGTGTCCTTCAGATGAACCGTAGTCCGCGAGGACTAGAAGTTCTGGCGCTGGCGGTAGCGGAACCGCGCGAGCCGCGCGTTCCAGCAGCCTCACAGCGGGCAATGAACCGGCCGCCTGCACGGATGAACTCCGATTGTACGCGCCATTTCCCTCCATAGGCGCAGGCTTAAAAAACTCGGATTGGTCGGACATCCTTACTCTTTGCGCGGCAATGTTAGCGACGTTCAAGGCTTGGGTCGAAGGAGCGACGGGCAAAGCCTTCTTAAACTCTCAACAATCATCTCTCAACACTTAACTCGTCTTAGTTTAACGCCAGCAGTTTTGCCCGAGGGCTCTAGCAAGCCGCAACTTGTTCAAGTCCAAATTCTCTCCTCAAAAGAATCTGTGTAGGAACGCCGCCGCTCGATCTGAGACGCCGACGATCTTGTTTGTTGCCTGACGATAAAATTTGAAATTGAGCTCAGTCTCGGGCCTACGATCGTTCCAATCGGAAAAACTTTTGAGCTCGCTTCGCCCGAGGCGGCGTTTCGCGAGCGAGGTGCGGCTGACAGTGATGCTCACGCGCGGCGTTTGCCGCACGACTCCGCGTTTCTTTGGAACCGCTTTGGCTGAGGTAACTACGCCCCTGGCGATCAGACCCGACCCGCCTTCGTTCTCGCTCGCGAAGACGAAGATGGTATCGCCCCTGGCGATGTGCTTGCCACCATACATCGTTTTCTGCGCAGTAAACGCGAACGTCTGTGCCGACGGCTCACTAACCTCAGCTTTGATCGCAAACATCCGACGGTTATTTTCGCACCTCGTAACGAAGCTCCAGTGTGCCGCTCTCGTAGGCTTTGACCTCTGCCAAATCGAGGGCGATGTCTGTCTTGAGCTTGTCGAAGAATGGAAGCCCATCACCAATCAGAATCGGCAGGATGGAATAACGAATTTCGTCGGCTAGCCCGAGGCGAAGGCATTCGCCTGAAACGATGCCCCCTCCCACAAACCAGATGCTGTGGAATGTAGGCCGCAGGCGGCCATTCACGAACTGCGCGAGATCGCCTGAGTAGAACTCAACGCGGTCCCGGATGCGAGACAATTCGCGATGAGTGAGGACGAAGGTGGGTTTGACGCCGTACGCCCATCCCAAGCCTTTGGCCGCAAAATTCAACGCCGTCTCATATGTTCGCGATCCCATCACATAGCAGTCGATCGTCTTGAGGAACGCCTCGATAAATTCTGGATCCATGGTTTCCCCGCCTTTGAATTCGTCTGAGGTCTCGAGCCAATCGACGGCCCCGTCCTTTCGAGCGATAAAACCGTTCACGCTCGCCGCCATGTGAATCGTTACGCGAGAATCAATGTTTGTCTTCACGTTGGCTTATCGCGGAATGCCATAGCTCGCAACCTGCTCGGGCCGGTCCCCGGCTATAGCCCACGTAATGAGAAAAAGCTGCACTCGTCTCAGCCGGGCGCCGGGTTTTCTTTCACTCTCAACTCTCATCTCTCAACGCTCAGCTTTTTTACGTTCGCGGTTCGCTGCATTCGCCCCGGTGGAAAGCGGCTCTCTTCTTACTTGTCTGCGATTGGTTTTCGGGTTTTGGAAAGAAGAGTAAGAAGCGTAGTTAAGTCTTTACGCTCAGCCTCGGACAAGCGTAACACCTTCGGGACAGCCGGGAATACGTACAACCGTTCACTCTCGATAGCCGCGGTCTTAATAACGCGCTCGCTGACAGTTTGAAAGCGAGCATCCTTTCCTTTTAGCAATAACGGAAGGTCGCGGCGCTCGGCAGTTCGTTCGATAATCCAAATGAAACTGCCAGCGAGATAATAATCTGTAATCGTAGGTCTGTTGGTGGCGCCGCCGTTCCAAAGCATACGCACCTTTGACACTTCATCCGCGTCAGGAAGACTGTAAAAGAAATAATAGAATGCGCTCGTCGCGTCCTCGCCATCAGTAGCGAACGTGACCGTGCGCCTATTATTTGTTTGGTCAATTGGCAGCGGTTCACGTCCCGCAGTCACAACGAACAGCAGTACGACCGAGGTCAAAACATTAACAGCCAGGGCTTTCATGCGTACGTAGCAGCGCCTAACGAGACGAAGCCGACATAGCCGATAGCCCCCCCGCGGCGGGTAAACTTCAGGGAGCGTTGTCTCACTCTCAACAATCAACTCTCAACCCTCCACTTTCACAGTGCCCGTTTCGCGCCCGCTTACATTGCTTGCTTAGGCGTTTTGCTCCTCATCGACTATGGCGTCAGCTTCGAACTCCACCAGCCAATCGGGATCGATAAAGCGTGAGACCTGCATGATGGTGTTGGCGGGGCGAATCTCCCCAAAGAACTCACCGTGGATCTTGGCGACGCTATGCCAATCCTCGATGCGCACGAGAAGAGTGCGAGTGCGAACCACGTGTCGGAGCGACGCTCCGGCCTGCTCTAAAGCTGTAGCGATGATCTCAAGGGATCGCCGCGCCTGCGTCATGGCATCTCCCACGCCAACTGTCCGTCCATTTGGCCCAACAGGAGCCGTGCCGGAGACAGCAATCACATTACCCACACGAACCGCCCGCGAAATCCCTACCTTCGGCTCGTATGGGCTGCCACTGGATATGAGCTTTCGCATTGCTACGCCTAACGAGACAAGCTCAGCGAACCGACCGATTGGAGGGTTAGCTCCAGCAATTGGTTAGGGCTGCGGTAGTGAGTACACATATGACAGGGAATCGCCTCGCGGAGTGATGAAATCTTGAAGCTGCCAGCATTCGTGTTCTCGCTTGCGCAATACCAAGTGGACCGTGTGCCGTTCAGGCCGGTGCTTGGAGTCAAGCACGAACGAGTATGACATGGAGACAATTGCCGTATCCGGCGACTCGGTTTCGACGGAAAAGCGAATTGGCTTGCCAATTTCTCCGTCCTGGCCTCCAAGCCAGGGGTCATAATCCAGATGGCCGATCTCTCCGTTTGAATATGTCCATTCCCTCTTGAGCAGCGCTCCGAACTCTGGCGTGGTGAACTGCAAGGTGTGATCTGATGGATTGGCATAAAAGGAATAGTGCTCGGAGTAGAAGGCGCGGGCCCAATCCGCAGCCTTCGGGCAATCAGCGGCAAGTGCGCCCGTACTGATTAGTGCTAACACGGCGAAAACGAATCTCATACCAGCCCTAACGAAATGGAACGAATCGGTAAGCCGCGACAACAGGGCGAACACGGTGCAATGGGACGGCAGCGCGTGGACGGAAAGGCGCGAGGTAGCGATGAGTGACCGGGAGCGAGCGCATCTGTGAGCTGGGAAGATGATGACTCAAACATCATAAGCCAAACAGCACTTTTTAGAATTCGCCTGCGCATCGACCGAAAGTTCACAATAAAGTGCTGGGTTTTATCGATTGGTTAGATGCTCTTATTCGCCACTCATCGATCGAATGAATCCAGGAAGGTCATCCTCCCGTTTTTATCGAATCCGAAAGTCACGCCGGATGAGCCTCCGCGCCCGTCAGTAGCGAACCCGGCGTAAACGCGACCGGGAATGAGCTTCTGCGGTTGAATCATCGTGGTAAAACCAGGAGGCGTAACTCCGTACTCGATCGGCTGGGTCACACCGTGGCCGCTCAAGATGGACCACATCGCCTTCCACCGGTCATCGGCGGTCCGCATAGAAACGGTGAATGACTGGATATCGGTCTTCTCACGTTTGGTCGAATCACGGTAAAACTCGAAGCGGATCGGCCCGCCCAGTCGCCCGCTCGCCTTACAAACGAACGAGTACGACATCGCCGCAGCAGCGATGCCCGCGGACAGCAATAACATGACGGCAATGACGCGCATTAGCATCTAAGGTCCAAGCTCACCGGCAGCCGCTGGAAACAAACCCTGCCGGCCATTCGAACATCCGATCACTCCAGCCACTCCGCAACTGCAAAGCGGGGCGGCTGTTCGGTGCAGCGAATTATTTTACGCTC
>QHOR01000306.1 GCA_003219395.1 Verrucomicrobiota bacterium
CAATCATTCGTTCATTTCGCGTTGAAGCTTTGGATCGTTAACAAGAGTTATATCGTTGGATCGAGACGTTTCCGGTTCACGATTCATGGATCACGTTCCTTCGCTCCGCTGCCTCTCCCCGCCTGCGATTGTTTCACGCATCGACGTATCCGCCTGCACGTTTTTCATCCGGACGTAATCCATTACTCCAAGATTGCCCGAGCGAAATGCGTCTGCCATCGCCTGGGGAACGAGCGATTCGGCTTCCACCACTTTCGCTCGCATCTCCTGCGTCTTTGCGCGCATTTCCTGTTCGACAGCGACCCCTTGGCTTGCGCGACACGCTTGTCGGCCTCGGCTTGTTCAGTCTGCAGTTTCGCGCCGATGTTGTCCCCGACGTCCACATCAGCAATATCGATGGAAAGAATTTCAAATGCCGTATTGCTATCAAGGCCTTTGGCCAAAACGGTTTTCGAAATACGATCCGGATTCTCCAGCACTTCCTTGTAGGAATGGGCTGAACCAATCGCGCTGACAATACCTTCGCCCACTCGGGCAATGATCGTTTCTTCAGTCGCGCCACCGACGAACCGGTCGAGATGGGAACGCACCGTGACTCGCGCCTTTACTTTCACGCCAATACCGTCCTGTGCGACACCGTCGATCGTCGTGCGGCCCATGTTCGGGCTCGGCGCGTCGATTACCTTCGGATTAATGCTCGTGCGCACCGCTTCCAAAACAGTTTTGCCAGTGCCCTTCGTAGCAAGGTCAATCGCGCAGGCGCGATTAAAATCGAGCGTAATACCCGCCTTATCAGCGGCGATCAACGCGAGGACCACATGACTGACATCGCCGCCCGCAAGATAATGCGCTTCAAGTGGATCACTGCGAACATCCAGACCGGCTTTTACCGCGGTGATCCGATTGTCCACAATCAGGCCGACGGGCACTTTGCGCAGTCGCATCCCAATCATTTTTCCAAGACTCACCGGCGCATTTGCGATTCGGGCCCGCAGCCACAGGCCGAAAAAATTGAAAAGAATCACCGTGAGTACAAGCGCAAAAAGCGCCAGCACGGCGATTCCGATCAGATAAAGCGATTCCATATTTCGGCGGAGATTATCGGAATCAAAGCAGCGCGAAAAGGTCTAATTGCACGCAGGTAGCAACTCTGCGCTGCGGCGCGACGACAGCATAGCGCGCAGTTATTTTGAACAGAGAGAAGGGTTCTTTGATTGACGGCAAAGTCCTGATTCAGATATCGTTTGGAACTTCGCCATTCGTTTCCTGTAGGAACTAATGGATCACTTGCCAGGATGCAGCTACGAACGGATGGCTTGAGCTTGACCGAAAGCGAAGCCTCTTCATAGCTTGCTTGCGCGCGGTGAGGTTGAATCCGGTACGTGCGCTTGTGCTGTTGCTCTTCCTGGAAGCTCCGCTGATAAACGCTCAGCAGGTAATAACGGTGCCACGATTTATCGGCACTCACTCGGAAACGTGGGAACGCTTTGGGCTACATGGGATCCCCAGCGGAACGTCCATCCTCGGCGGCATCGCTACGATTTCCGGTGATCACATGCAAACTGCGACATCATTTCAAATGTGCTCGGTTTTTGGCAGGCCCAGCGATGGCACCGTATTAATGGATTCGGATCGACCCAGCGGCCCACTGATTACGACTTTTTCCCAGCCGGTCACCGCGTTCGGCGCTTACTGGGGAAGTGGTATTGGTTGCAGCCCATTCGGCTTTCCCGACGCACCAAGCATTTTAACTTTCCAAGACGCCATCGGAAATGTTATCGGTTTGGCAGGCCGGTTAAAACGATCACCCGCGTCGCTGGCGACGGCCAGGAGGGCGTCGCGATAGACGGATTGCAGGCCACGGTTGCCGTTGGCGAACCGGCGATGCTAGGCAATATCAGCACACGCGCGTCTGTGCAGACGGGCAATCACGTAATCGTTGGGGGATTCATTGTCCAAGGGAACGGACCAAAGAGAGTGATCGTGCGTGCCATCGGTCCGGAGCTCACTGCATTTGGGATTCCTAATGCGTTGGCCGATCCAACATTGGAGTTGCACAACGCCACGGGGGCCTTGATTGCCTCGAACGATAAGTGGCGGAGCAGGGTGATCGGCGCAATCATTAGTAGCAATCAAGTCAGCGCGATTCAGAACAGCGGGCACGCTCCAACTCAGCCCAGCGAGTCTGCCATCATGGCGATTCTACAACCAGGAAATTACACTGCTATCGTGCGCGGCAGGAACAATGTCACCGGAGTTGCTCTTGTAGAAGTGTACGATTTTAACCCCGATGCTGGTTCAATTTTGGGTAACATCAGCACACGGACTTTTGTGCAGACAGATAACAACGTAATGATTGGGGGTTTTATCGTTGTTGGAACTGAACCTAAGAGGGTGATTGTGCTCGCTATTGGTCCTGAGCTCATTCCATTCGGCGTTCCCGATGCTTTGGCTGATCCCACATTGGAACTACACAACGGCGCAGGAGCCTTGATTGCTTCTAATGATAACTGGCAGAGTACGGTAATCGGCGGCATTATCAGCAGCAGCCAAGTTAGCGCAATCCAGAACAGCGGGCATGCTCCGACTCAGCCCACCGAGTCTGCAATCATCGCCACGCTGCAAGCGGGAAACTACACCGCCATCGTGCGCGGCAGGAACAACACGACTGGTGTTGCTCTCGTAGAGTGTACGATTTGCAATAGCATTGCCTTTTAAAAAGGCGATTAAGCGGAGCATAGGCGCGCCTTAAGTGTTCCTTCGAATCGCTGCTCAGCGCCACTGGAGCCGTTGGAGACCAGCCGATCAACAAGGCGAAACCGATCGAAGCGTTGCCACGAGGTTCATTCGATCAACCAAAGACCCTTAGCTCCGCCTATGGCTGAAGAGCTGCTCAGGCGTCAGCCCCAATCGCTGCGCGGTGGCCAAAAGCCGCGCACATTAGATGCGCGATCGCATCGAGAAGCGGCCCGCTGGAAAGTGGGATCCAGCTCGAGAAGGCCTGGCCTGATAAAAGCGCCATTCCCATGATTTCGCTTTTGCGAAAGACTTGTTAGACATCTCGAGATTGGCTCCAATGCACACGCTTCAAGAGTGGCAGCAGTGGTATCAGTCGGCTAACGTAACAGGATTCGAGGAGCCTCTGCTCGAAGCGTGGGACAATCGTCTGGCGGCGCAGAATGTTTACTTCGATTCTGGCGTCGCCCGCCACATTGACCACGGACACGCTACTGATGAGAAAAACGTTGCCTTTCTTCGAATGGATCAGGGATTAGCCAAGCCTGTGATAGAAAAGGCAGTAGCTGCGTTTATCCGGGACGGCTCCTGGCCCGCTCTGACACATCGGGAACATTTGCATCTGATCGTCCGCATTCGGCTCGCTCGAAAAGTTGTTGCCGCCATTCGGCATGGCACGCCTCAGGGCATGGTCATTAAAAGTCTCATGCCCGACCTTGGAAATCGTGAGCACGCTATTCAGTGGTTCCTTATGGATCTTTGGAATTTGGGAGGCAAAGCGTTCCTTGCCGCGATGGCTCGTGACTTGTTAGGAAAGCGAACGGAATCGTTCAGTGACGAAAAGTTAAGTGCAAGAGCTGGTCAACGAGTGAGTAACTTGACCTAGCGGGTTGGTGCTCGGGGCGGGACTTGAACCCGCATGCCTTTCGGCATACGCCCCTCAAACGTACGTGTCTGCCATTCCACCACCCGAGCTTTGCTGGCGTCCCGCGTGCAAACTTTCCGCAGTCCCAACGCGCTGGCAAGTGTCGATTCTGGCCTGATCTTAACGGCTGCTCGCGCTCGTCATCGAAATTCGAATCCGCGCAGTTGATGGCTAAGCTTCGATCACGAGCATGAGCATGAGCATGAGCAACAGTGCAAGCGAGAGTGCAGAATGGATCAAAATCGATTTGCACATTCATACGCTTGATGACCCCAAAGACGCCGTGGATTACTCCGCGCATGAATTGCTCGAACGGGCGCGCGCACTTGGTTTTCGAGTCCTGGCCATCACCTTGCATGATGCAGTGTTTAGTCGACAGGAAGTATTCGCCGACGCCGCGGCCATGGGAATTTTACTGATCCCTGCCGCAGAGATGCGTCTTCAGGGCGCGGACGTGATCGTGCTCAACGTGACCGCCGAAGAAATGGCGGAACTGAAGACGTTTGATGACCTGCGGCGGCTCCGAGCACACCGCGGCGACTCAGTTTTTACAATTGCGCCACATCCGTTTTACATGTTCGGCGGCTCGATTGGATCGCGATTGCTTCGAGAAATAGATTGTTTCGACGCGATCGAGTTTTGTCATTTTCATGTTGGGCTGTTCAATCCGAATCGCCGGGCAGAAAAGGTAGCCTCGCGATTTGGCAAACCGTTAATTGCCACTTCCGACGCGCATCGGCTCCATGCGTTTGGCCGCCATTACACAAGTATGCCAATGCCTTCCGCACTAACCCCGGAAAACCTTTTCGCCGCCTTACGCAGCGGCCCACTACGCCTAACGAGTCCTGCGTCTAGTTTTGCTGATTTCGTGAGTGCGATCTATTTCGTTTTCCTTGCGCATCCATTTCGAGTGCGCAGGAAGATCGCGGCTTGCAGAAGACAGTCCTCAAGCAACGGAACCCGGGTTGCGCCCTAACGAGAGGGCGATTCAGGCGCCAGGTCGTAGATTGCGCCCCAGTCGCCTGACGCTATGCGCTGCGCGCCCGTTTCCCATGCGCGGCTGCTCCCCTGATAATTTGCGGTCTCGTCGCGTCCCCAGAAAATGTAGCGGACTCCCAGAGCCTTCGCAGCCTCGCGCCAGTTCGGCGCCCCGCGCATTAAGGCGGTCAACTGTCGATTGGGCTCGTTGTAATCGAATCCTTCTGTCCATAGATGGCCTGGATATCCCAGAACAACTTTACGGCCTTGAAGCAAGAGCGGATGATTGTAGGTGGGATAGGCAGCAAAACGAGCCTCAACGGGTAAAGGTCGAACCGCGGCGCCGATTGCATCGAGCCTGGCGCGGTCAATCAGTCCAAAGCCTGGATGCCCGGCAGCCAAGCCGCCCAGCAACGTGATGAAACCAGAAGCAAAGAGAGCGACGCACGTAACTGCGCGTTCCGGAAATGCCCAGCGGCCAATCAAATCGCTCCATAAAAACGGGAGTCCCAGGGCGCTGTTTGAACGAAGTATCCAATGGCAAAGATCACAACCGCCGAGAGCACGAACAACACATCGGCCGGTGGTTTCGTACCCCATCGCCAGCCGGATTTCCAAACGCGCCAGCCGCATAGGCCTACCAACGCCATTGCAAGCAGGACCCATAGGCCAAAGTTCGTTAGCCAGAATTGAAAGAACGGTGCGATTACGCCGTTCCATGTCTTTTGTAACAGTGTGCCGAATCCGGTGGCAGATCCAAAATTGGCTGTGCCACCAATTCGAAAGAAGGGAGCGCCGAAGTCAGCTGAATCTTGCACCCAGCCTGGGTGCCATTTCACCATTGATTTTGCGTGGAAGTGATCGGTAACGACCCAGACGGAAAAAGTTGCCGGAATTAAAGCAACGCCAAGCAACGCAGTAGCATGTCTGCGTATCGGCGCCTGAGTGAAAATGTTTGGCAACGTCAGCCGCTCGAACAAAAGCGCGATAGCCAGCACGATCGTCAATGCA
>QHOR01000102.1 GCA_003219395.1 Verrucomicrobiota bacterium
CGCACCACCGCGCAATTTAGAATTTGAAACCTTCATTTTCAATACGGCGTCCGCTTCAGTGGAATGATTGCTTCCCATGGCACTGGTGAATCAGCGCGCCCAATGGTCACTTTCACCAGCCATGGCAACTGGGACGAGTTTGACCATCGATCGATCCAACTGTTCAAGGTCGGATTGAAGTAACTGATCTGAAGACTGTTCACGTTCTTGACTAATGGCACCCAGGTTTCCTCACGCTCGCCAATGTCAGAAGCGTCTTTCGGTTTTCGTAATAGGCCGAGATCGAGCCGATTACTCTTTTCGTTTTCAGGTTGCAATCGCAGGGCCACGATGAACTCACCCGGCGCGTAGCGAGTGAGGAGCCCCGGACCGGAGCTGCAAATGTGGGACTTAAGCTTTGCCACTGCAATGTGAGAAGATCGCGCAAGCCGTCATACTGCGAATCGCTGGCCGCGGTTTCGGATGACACGCGCAGCGCCGTCATGTTCGCTTGCACAAAACGAAAGATCGCGAGCGACATCACCCCGAGGATCGCCACCGCAAGCATGATTTCGAGCAAGGTGAATCCGCGACGGCGACAATTCTCCCATTCGCCGATTTGTCGATTCGTCTTCTTACCCTGGACGATAAACATAAAACCTAACCTGTTTTGATTGAGGAACACCGCCCTGGCGCCACTGAGCCATTAGGGTGACTAGGTAGATTCCATCGACAACAGTGTTATCGGGTTCAGTCAGTTCAGCCGCAGTGGTTTTTTGGACGACCTTTATGCCTCCGTAATTGCTGTCGACCTTGAATTCCTTAGAGTCATCGGGTACACCTCGCGCGGCCTGAATTTCTGCCATTCGATTCGATAAAATCTGTCGCACAACGCCTTCTTCCGCATTGATTGTGCTCGCGACCGCGTGTCCAAGCGCGATGACGCCGAGCGCGAAAATCGTGATACCGAGCAGAACCTCGTAAAGGGCAAAGCCGTTGAAGCGTTGAGTGGTTAAAGCGTTGAACGGGTTCGGTTCGGCCCGTTCTAACGGCGCAACGCCTAAACGCGGTAGGGAAAAATCATCGGACGGCATAATTCGTAATCTCTGGCCGGCCGGTTAGCGGCGAGTAATTCGCCGTCCATGAACCGGCCGGACCTTGGAAGCGCACAATTGCCGGTTCGCAGGCCCCCGATGGCCAGAAAATCCATTCAGCAGGATATTTGTCCATCAATGCTACCGGCAATGAGAGCCTTAGCGTGCTTCCCTTATTGGGACGAAACTCAGCTGTGGCTTTAACTTCCTCGTTCTCCGCAAAACCTTCGGGCCGTACCACGACGTTGTTTTTGCCCCAAACAATCAAGTAAGGACGACGCTCGGTGACGCTTCGCTCCTGCGCCTGGCGCACAAGATTGTTAAACTCATCCAGCGATTGCTTCAGCCGTCTGTTGGCGATTACGCCGGTGAAGCTGGGCACGGCCAGCATAAGGAGTAACAGCAATATGAAGATCGAGAGAGCAATCTCGATCAAGGTAAAACCACGCGCTCGTTCCACCGCGGAAATTACTCGTTTCACAGCAAATCACAATAGCGCACGGGAGGGCTGTCGGTTGGCCATGGGCATACGAGCCATTGGGCCCACACGCCGGAATCAATTATTCACAGACCAGGCGCGTAGCCGTGAACTGCGGTAAACGCGATTGTCTGGGTCCACCAAGCGGGATCGGCGCAATACCCGAGTACGCTGTCAATCAGACCGTTATTAAGCTTGTCAGAACTCGTCAAGTCCTGGCGAAGTTCTGTAATCGTCTCTGTCCAGTAATTCGCCCACGAACTCGTCCCATTGTAGATTGCAGTCTCTGCGGTGCCGCCGATTTTCTCGACACCCAGGGCGTGCAATCGCGGCGCCAGAGTGCGACCAATTTGATAATCGATTCCCCGGTCGCGTGACCATGCGAGCCAGCCACTCCAGAACGCACGCACTTCCGGTGGCTCAGCGATTGTGACCGGAAGGAAATCCGGTTCAATCAAAAGAATGGCACCTCCAGGCCGCAAGCTTGCAATCAGATTTCCGATTGCTCTCTCGGCATTCGCAACGTGGTGAAGCACCGCGCGAGCAGTCACGAGATCGAAGCTGCCGGACTCCACCGGCCCGGCCATGATATCGGCCTTCCGAAATTCCAAATTTGGCAAATGCACGTCGACGAGCGAAAGATCGAGATCGACGGCTACGGCTCGTCCATCTGGAGCCACTTGTTCGGCAAGCCACGCAGAAATTGAGCCGTTGCCGCAGCCGACTTCCAGCGTTCTTCCACCTGATTTAACGACAGCGAGCGACTGAAGATATCGACGATGCGTCGGATCGAGTAATTCCGACATCAGTGCGAGGCGCTTCCCTTCGCCTTTCAGATGATGACCCAGAACATATTCTGCCATGCGCGTCACCGTACTTTGGCGACGCTTCAACAGCAAACCATTGGCTACACCCATCCCGTGCTGCAATCAGCCGCTAAAAAAAAGCAATCAATCGGCAGCAGGCGTATTGGTATGTGATAAAGTTTGAAGTCAAATGAACCCTGCTTTGCGCATCGGCATCGTCGTAGCTGCGCTTTGCGTGGCGGCGATGCTTGTGTGGCAGGGAGTTAGCGCCCACGGAGCGCCTGATCCAACGCGGCCCGACACCAGCCCAACGGTGGCATTTTTGGACATCGGCATTCTTGTCTTTCGCGAGGGCTTGGAATGCATTCTTGTTCTGGCAGCGATTACAGCCAGCATGACAGGGCCCAAACGCGCCCACCGCCGGCCAGTCGCCATGGGCGCGGCCTTTGCTTTTATCGCCACTTTGATCACGTGGTTAATCGCGGTGCGGATCGTCGGCTCGTTCAGCGACAACATGTCGGCACTCGATTTGCAAGCTGCTACCGGCCTGCTGGCAATCATCGTGTTGCTTGTCATCATGAATTGGTTCTTTCACAAAATTTATTGGGGAGGCTGGATACGCGCCCACAATCGCCGGCGCAAGGCATTACTCGAGAATGCGCGCACTGCCGAAATCTCCCAGGGGCGTCTCTGGTTTGGCTTGATCCTTCTTGGATTCACCTCCCTGTATCGCGAAGGATTTGAAGTGGTGCTTTTCTTGCAAAGCTATCATCTGCGACTCGGCGGCGCCGTGGTCCTGAAAGGCGCGCTCTTGGGCATTGTTCTGACCGGAATGGTGGCCGTGTTAACGTTTGTTCTTCAGCAGCGCCTACCTTACCGCAAGATGCTGATCACCACCGGCATTCTCCTCGGAGTCGTGTTGCTGGTGATGGTCGGGGAACAAGCGCAGGAAATGCAATTGGCCCATTGGATTTCCACGACTGAAATCACCTCGCTTCAAAACTATATGCCGTCCTGGATGGGACTCTGGTTCGCCGTGTTCCCAACGGTTGAGACTCTCGTTGCTCAGTTTATTGCGGCCGTTTTGGTAATTGGCTCATATTATGGCGCGCGGCATTTTGGCGGCGGCGAACCAGGCGAAAGCGCGTTGGAAACTCCCGCCGCCAGAGTCGCAGCGATCAACGCGTAACAGGTTCCGCAGGAGCGTTGCCCCAAGAATCAGTGCCGGGCGCTTCGCGCGTGCAATTCCAGTTGAATGAAGTCGCAGACTTTCCACCTTAGGCGGATGATCATGCCTGGTTCGCGCTTTCTTCGGCTGGTTCAAACCGTTTTCGCAATTTCTCTACTCTTCTTTTCGTCTTTTGTTCAAGCCGCGCCATCCGCTACTCCTGTTCCACCTGGGAGCATTGATGAAAAATTGTTCAGCGGAATGCAGTGGCGACAGATTGGACCATTTCGCGGCGGCCGCGCTTTAACGGTTGAAGGCGTGCCGGGCGAACCGGACACTTATTACTTTGGCACCGTTGCCGGAGGAATTTGGAAAACGATTGATGGCGGCGCGAACTGGACCCCACTCTTCGATAAGCAACCGATTTCATCAATCGGCGCGATTGCAATTGCGCCATCAGATCACAACGTCATTTATGCAGGGACTGGCGAAGCAGCGATACGCGGCAATACGACCTATGGCACCGGAGTTTTCAAATCCATCGATGCCGGCAACAGGTGGCAAAATGTCGGGTTAAAAGATAGCCGCCAAATCGGCGCACTGATCGTCGATCCCAGAGATGAGAACGTCGTTCTGGTAGCGGCTTTTGGTCACGCATTCGGTCCAAACGCTGAGCGGGGAATATTCCGCACTGCCGACGGTGGAAAAACGTGGGCCAAGCTTTTGTCCAAAGACGAAAACACTGGCGGCATCGATGTGGTTTTTGATCCGCACAATCCGAACATTGTTTTCGCTTCATTGTGGCAAGCTCGGCGCCAGCCGTGGTTTTTTTCCAGCGGCGGTCCAGGGAGTGGGCTCTACCGATCTGAAGATAATGGCGTTACTTGGAAACGCCTCGAGGGGAATGGCCTGCCCGAAGGGATCCTCGGCAAGATCGGTATCGCTGTTTCCGGTGCCGATTCGAACCGGATCTATGCAATTATCGAAGCGAAAGAAGGCGGCCTTTATCGTTCCGATGATGCCGGACAACATTGGACCCGTGTAAATGAAGACGGCCGATTTCGCCAGCGTGCCTGGTATTTTAGCAAAGTTTACGCTGACCCGAAATCCGCTGATACGGTTTATCTCTTAAATACCGGATTGTTTCGTTCGGTTGATGGTGGGAAAAGTTTTAACTTGCTGCCAGCGCGTCACGGCGATCACCATGGGCTTTGGATCGACCCGCAAAATCCTAACCGTATCGCGAACGCCAATGACGGTGGCGCGAGTATCTCGCTTGATGGTGGAAAATCCTGGACGACTCAAAATAACCAGCCAACCGCGCAGTTTTACCACGTTTCCGTGGACAACGCTTTCCCGTACCACATTTACGGCGCGCAACAGGATAATTCGAGCATTGGCATTGCAAGCCGGACAGATTGGGGTGCGATTGGGCCTGCAAATTGGTTCGAGGTCAGTAGCGCCGAGGCCGGCTTTGTTCTACCCGATCCGCGCGATTGGCATGTCATTTATTCAAATAACGAAAACTCCATCTATCGTTACAACAAGACGAAGGAAGAAACGCAGGACGTCAGCGTCTTGCCTCTGGACAATTCTGGTCATGGCGCGGCCGATGTTATTCATCGTTTTCAATGGGTAACGCCACTCACGCTTTCCCCACATGACCCCGACGTTCTGTACACTGGAGCGGAGTGCATTTTTAAATCGACCGATCACGGACAAAGCTGGGCGCAGATCAGCGGTGATCTAACGCGCAACGATAAGTCGAAACAACAGCCAAGCGGTGGCCCGCTGACTAACGACATCACTTCGGTTGAATATTACGATACGGTGTTTGCTCTCGCTGAATCGCCGCTGAAAAAAGGAACCCTGTGGGCGGGCACCGATGATGGACTCGTGCATGTCACGACGGATGACGGACAGCATTGGTCGAACGTCACGCCAAAGATGCCTGAGTGGAGCACAGTCAGCTTGATCGACCCGTCTCCCCACGATGCCAGCACGGCATATGTTGCGGTGGATCGGCATAAACTAGACGATTTCAAACCGTACATTTTCAAAACAACAGACCTGGGAAAGAGCTGGAGCGCAGTTGTGTCCGGAATTCCCGACAGTGCGTACGTCCATGCGGTACGCGAAGATCCTAAAAAACGCGGATTGCTCTACGCGGGCACAGAACTCGGAGTTTTCGTTTCATTTGATGACGGCGCGCACTGGCAGCCTCTTCAGTTGAACCTGCCCGTGTCACCGATTCACGATTTGATTGTGAAGGATGACGATCTGATCGTGGCGACTCATGGCCGTTCAT
This sequence comes from Verrucomicrobiota bacterium, assembly GCA_003219395.1. Classification (GTDB taxonomy): domain Bacteria; phylum Verrucomicrobiota; class Verrucomicrobiia; order Chthoniobacterales; family UBA10450; genus Udaeobacter. Next base: position 5,834 of record QHOR01000102.1, read on the forward strand.
TCTGGGTATTGGACGACATCACGCCATTGCGCCAGTTGAGCGGGCAATCTGCGCAAGCGGATGTGATTCTTTATCAGCCGCAAAACGCACTGCGTTTGCATTATCCGGAGGAATTCGACAAGCGCCAGCCGGTCGGCGATAATCCGCCGTCTGGCGCCATTGTTAATTATTATTTCAAAACCGCGCCAAAAGAGGAAGTCTCTCTCGACATTCTGGATGCTTCGGGCAAACTCGTCAGGCATCTTTCCAGCAAAGAGAAAAAAGAAGCTGAACAGCCCCCTGAGTGGCCAGATCGCGTCGAGCGGCCAAAAACAATTCCCGCAAATCAAGGGATGAACCGTTTCGCGTGGGACCTGCGCTACGAGGACCCCATTCAAATTCCCGGTGCCTTTTACTCCGGGGTAGGACCAAGAGGCCCTCTCGCACCCCCGGGTGACTATCAAGTGAAGCTAACTATCGGCGGCAGGTCGCAAACTGCGCCGTTACATCTGGCGATCGACCCGAGAACCAAAGGGGCAGAGGGCGCTGTGCAAAAGCAATTTGCTTTGGCTACACAGGTGAATGAGTCCATGTCGCGATTGCATCAGGCCGTAAACGAAATTCGCGATCTGCGGTCGCAAATTCAGACGTTGCACAAACGTTTCGGCGACGATCCCAGATTAAAGGCGGCTTTCGCGGCAGGGGAAGATTTGGATCACAAAATGTCCGACATCGAACAGAAACTGATGCAGGTAAATATGAAAGGCTCGGAAGGAAACCTCGCCTTTCCCGATATGTTAAACGAACGTTTTGAAACGTTCAGTCACACAATCGAATCTGCTGATAAAGAGCCGACCCAGGGACAGCTGAATGTCTTCCAAATGTTGAGCACCCAATTGGAAGAGCAATTAAAGAAATGGGCCGGGCTAAAAACCGAAGCTGTGCCGAAGGTGAGCGAGCTGATCAAGCAAGCTAGCTTACCTGCGCTGATTCTTAGCCAACCAAAGAAAGGTGAATAGCGAATGGAGCGGGGAGCTTCCGCGACGCCCTGGGGAGTCACAGGAGTTCTCCCTCTTTCTCTAGGCCTCGCACTGCATTGCGCTCCCGAATGATCAGGATCGATAGGGCGGTCATACTCGCAGCCGGGCGCGGCACTCGCATGCGCGAGCTGACTAATGACATTCCCAAGCCAATGATCGAAGTGCGCGGCAAGCCGGTTTTGCAGCACATTATAGAAGGATTGCGTGGTGCGGGTGTGCTGAAATTTCTGATTATCATCGGCTATCACGGGGAAATGGTGCGAAACCTTTTCGGGGATGGCCAGCGTTATGGGGTTGCCATCGAATACGCGACGCAAACCGTGCAGGACGGCACGGGCCGCGTGGTCAATCTCGGCCGTCGCTTCATTGGCGATTCCACTTTCGTGTTGAGTTACGGCGACATCTTGATCGGCCAGGAAAATTACAAAAACATAGTCGCTCTTCCGAATGCTGTGGAAGCGGTAATCACGGTTACGCGTGGTGAAGATGTCACCAAAGGCGGCGCGGTTTTTGTGAACGAGCAAATGGACCTCGTCGATCTTCGCGAAAAACCAAAGCCAGGCGAGCCGACCAGCCAGTGGTATAATGCGGGCCTCTACGCATTTCGGCCTAGCATTTTCGAGTTCATCGAGAACTTAAAGCCATCACCGCGCGGCGAGTACGAACTCACAGACGCCATCCGCGATCTTGCGCATTCGGGCAGGAAAGCAAAAGTGCTCGAGCTTACCGGCGAATGGGCAGATGTACGCGATCCTGAAATATTGGCGCGACTCAATCGCTCGCCCTAACTCCATCACGTCATTCCAAGCAAAGCCAGGAATCTGCCAGCCGCGGCTTGCGTACCCAAAGCTAACGCACGGCTCACAGATTCCAGGAATGGCGGTATTGCTGGTGGTGTGTGTGTAATCTTCAAATTTTGAGAGATCCTCCCCGGCTACTTGGTCAATCCTCTCCTTGAGAAGAATAATTCAAGCAGCTGGGTCGGCATAACCACGCAAAGGTCATCCATCTTATCGCACCTGTTCGGCAGCTTCCTCGCCAGGTTCTTCGCCTATTTCTTCTTCAATTTCACGGCGCCAGTCTCGTGAAAGCCATGGCCGCAGAAATCCATAGAGTAAGTAAGCCAGGAACAAAACTGCCGGCATCCATTCATAATTCAGCACAGTGAAAATCAGAATAAGAATGATGATAAGAAAACGTGGGATCGATTTTTTCGTCTTCCAGTTCACCGCTTTGAAGCTCGGGTATTGAAACCGGCTGAACATCATGAAGGAAAGAAAAAGCAGTAACGGAGGCAGAACGAAGCGCCAATTACCGAGGCGATGTTCGCCCTCGGCGAGCCAAAGAAGGAACAGCGTGATCGATGCAATCAGACCCGCCGCGGCGGGAATTGGAAAACCCGTGAAAGTGTTTTGCTGACTGCCTCCATTACTTTTCGCTGTCGCTGAATTGAAACGGGCCAAGCGCAGCGCTCCACACATGAGGTAAATGAATGCAATCACCCAGCACGCGCGCGGGAACTCCTGCAATACCACCCGGTAAACCATCAACGCGGGAGCGAGCCCGAATGACACAATATCCGCCAGCGAATCGAATTCGCGCCCGAAGGTAGTCTCGTGACCACCTAAACGTGCAATGCGTCCGTCCAGAAAATCAAAAACGAACGCGCCGAGAACGAACCAGATTGCGGTATGAAAAAGATCACCAGCCGCATCAGGATTGGACGCTTGTAGCAGCGCGCCCTCAAGAATTTTCAGAGTGGCCGTAAATCCGCAAAACAGATTTCCCGCCGTCATCAAATTGGGCAGGAGATAGATTTTAGATGGTTGTTCGTTCATCAGTCGGGCAGACGCGCGATGACCGTCGATCCTCCGGAAACGTGATCGCCTGTTTTCACTAGGACTTCAGCTTCGAGCGGCAAATATAATTCCGTCCGCGACCCGAAGCGAATCATCCCGAAGCGTTCTCCCTTTTTCAATTCATCTCCAACGTTTGCCCAAGCCACGATGCGCCTGGCAATCGCGCCGGTCAGTTGCCTAACGACAACCGTTTCGTGCAAATTTTCGAATGCCCATGTCATCGCTTCATTTTTCTCGGAGCAATGTGGATTGCGCGCATCGAGACAAAGACCTTGGTGATGTTGACGATAAACGATACGCCCGGCAATCGGCGCTCGATTGGTGTGAACATCGAAAATGGACAGGAAAATTCCTACGCGCCGCGTTCTTGTTTTTAGAACTTCGTTCTCATCCAGTTCCACGATATCGCTAACCCTGCCGTCGGCTGGAGCAACGACTAAATTTGGATCCTTTGTCACAGGACGCTCCGGGTCGCGGAAAAAGGCAATTGTAAAAACAACAAGCGTTAGAAAAATGAGCGTCAACCACACTGAAACGAAGCACGTCGCCACCGCACACAAACCCAAAATTAGGAGAATCCAGCGTGCTTCCAGAAGAGTTTGCGCTCGCATTGGACGCCGGCAGTTTCCAGTTTAAAAATGGCACGGTCAAGCAGCGAGGAAAGCCTCTTTGACGCTTTCAGCCAGCGGCCCACCAAAAATACAATATCTTGCGCTTTAAGGGGCCGCATTGCCCAATTCGTAGGGTCAACCTGGCTACATTACCAACGAGATATTAGTTGTTTACCGAGACAATTTGGATATCCTCTTTCAGAGGTTTTTCCGGCCTTAATCTATGCTAAAAACTCAAGAAGAAATTCCGNGAAGAATTGTCTGGCCGTGGATCAACTGGAATCGGTGCGGCACAAAAGTACGATGCCGCGCAAATCGACAAATTGGAAGGCCTTGAGGCCGTCCGCAAGCGGCCCGGAATGTTCATCGGCGATCCCGATGAGCGGGGGCTCCACCACCTGGTGTTCGAGGTGTTGGACAATTCCATCGACGAACATCTCGCTGGGTTTTGCACAAAAATAGAAGTGACTGTTCACGTCGATGGATCGGTGTCGGTGCGCGACAATGGCCGCGGAATTCCGGTAGATATTCATCCCAAGTGGAAAATGCCTGCCATCGAGTTGGTGCTGACAAATCTGCACGCCGGCGGAAAATTTGGACAAGGCGCCTACAAATATTCCGGTGGCTTGCATGGAGTGGGAGCGAAATGCACGAACGCCCTCTCAGAATGGTTCAAAGTGGAAGTATCGCGCGACGGCAAGGTCTACCACATGGCTTTTGCCAAGGGCAAAACGACCGACAAACTGACCGTGATCGGCGAGGTCAAAAACAAAAAGACCACTGGCACCCTGATTACGTTTCTTCCGGACCCGGCGATTTTCACAATTACCACGGAGTTCAAATTCGAGCGTCTCGCTACGCGGTTACGCGAACTGGCGTTTCTGAATCCTGGTATCGAGATCACGCTGAGCGATGAGCGCAGCGACCCGGCCAAAATAGAAAAGTTTTTTTACAAACATGGCATCGAAGAATTCGTAAAGCAGCTCGGCGAGAATAAACAGGTCCTGCATCCGAAGCCAATCGTGATTTCGCGGCAGCGCGATGAAGTGTTTATCGATGTGGTGCTCCAGTACAATGACAGCTACAACGACCAGATTTTACCCTTTGCCAACTCCATCCCGAATCCGGATGGCGGCACGCATTTGACTGGCTTCCGAACAGCGCTCACCAAGGCCGTCAATCAGTACGCCAGATCCAGCAATTTTCTCAAGGAGAAGGACCCTTCGATCTCCGGAGACGACGTGCGGGAAGGATTGATTTGTGTGCTTAGCGTCAAGCTGCCTAATCCGCGCTTCGAATCGCAGACCAAGGTAAAGCTCGTCAATACTGAGATCGACGGAATCGTGAACTCCGTCGTCTACGACGGGTTGATGACTTTTTTTGATAAGAACCCGCCGGTCGCGCGACGAATTTTCGACAAGGTGCTCACGGCAGCGCGCGCGCGTGAAGCTGCTCGAAAAGCCAGGGAAACAATTCGCAAGGGCGCTCTCACCGGTGGCGGATTACCCGGGAAACTAGCTGATTGCTCCGAGCGCGACCCGGAGTTGACCGAGCTGTACATCGTTGAGGGCGATTCCGCCGGCGGTTCCGCCAAACAGGGACGCGACCGCCGTTATCAAGCCATTCTGCCGATTCGGGGAAAATTGATAAATGTGGAAAAAGCGCGCGAGGATCAGTTCCTAAAGAACCATGAAATCCAGTCAATGATTACGGCTATTGGCACTGGGATCGGCAAATCGAGAGAGGATAGCAACGGCAAGGATGAAGGCCGTTTCGATATCACCAAACTGCGCTACGGCCGGATCATTATCATGACAGACGCCGATGTCGATGGATCACACATTCGCACTCTGTTGCTCACGTTCTTCTTCCGACAGATGACCGAGCTGGTGCGTGCAGGCAGGATTTATATTGCGCAACCACCTCTTTACCAAATCAAGCGGAAGAAACGCGAAGAATATGTCGATGACGATGCCCGGCTAAATAAGATACTGATTTCGCTGGGTGCAGAGGACGTGCGGCTGAAAAATCTGGCTGACGACAAAGAAATCCCGGCGACACAACTCAAGGACATTCTCGAATCGCTCGAGAAACTTGCCAAATTAAGCGAAGCAGTGCGCCGCCATGGCGGTGATTTTGAAACCTATCTTGCCGAACGAAACTCGAAGTCGGGAAAACTTCCAACGCACCTGGTGAAGGTGCGCGAGGGAAACGAAGAAAACGTGCATTATTTCCATGACGAGAAAGAGCTGCGCACATTCCATCAGGAAAATCTGGACCTGAATCTGTTCGACACCGAGCTTGGCCAGGAATTGCTTCCGTTGAGCGAAGCCCCCGTGCGCGCAGATGGGAGTCGCAGGCGCGGCAGACTGGTAGAGTTACACGAATCGGCTGCGATCGAGAAAATTATCGCCGAATTGGCCCGCAAAGGTTTGAAAGTCGCCCATTACGCCACTAGCGATCAGCCGATTTTTGAACTGATCGAAGGCGAAGGTGAAAAAGCGGCTTTGCATCCGCTGTTTTCAATCCCGGAAATCCTCGGCAAGATTTTGGAGATCGGCCGTCGCGGAGTGCAGATCAAGCGTTTCAAAGGTCTCGGTGAAATGAACGCGAAAGAGTTGTTCGAGACCACTATGAATCCGGAGAAACGCAAACTCCTGAAGGTAGACCTGAATGAGGATAACGCCGTCGACGCCGACAAAATGTTCACCATTCTGATGGGGGATGTCGTCGAGCCGCGCCGGCAATTCATCGAAGACAACGCGCTGAATGTGCGAAATCTCGACGTTTAAATTCCAAGATGGGAGGCCTGTTTCACAAACTACGCCATCCGCGACGCTGTTACGTTGTCTGCACAATTCCGCGTTCGGGTAGCAATTTTGGGGCTTCGTCATTAATGCGTCATTCGTCATTCGTGCTTCGTCATTGAACCATGGGAGGCCTGTTTCACAAACTACGCCATCCGCGACGCTGTTACGTGGTGTGCACAATTCCGCGTTCGGGTAGCAATTTGTTGACGGATGGCTTGCGCGCCACGCGCCGGGCGGGCATGCCAAAACAATTCTTCCTGCCAAAATCCGAATGCGGTTACGGTGCCGATATCGGATTAGATCCAAACACCGATTATTCCGGTTACGTCCGCGGGATCGTCAATTCAAAGACCACTCATAATGAGGTGTTCGGTTTTAAATTAATGAGCTGGTATCTGGACGATTTCCTTGCCCGGCTCCGAGCGACTCATGCTT
>QHOR01000309.1:0-793 GCA_003219395.1 Verrucomicrobiota bacterium
GTGAGCGTGAAAATCACCGGCGTCTTCGGTAACGATCCGTCCGGCGTTTTCGGCAGGTACAATGTCGCGTTTAGTTCGACGTTGTCGCGCATGGGAATCTTTACGCCCCAGCGCACATCGTAATCGGCCGCCGGTTGCGAGGGCGATGATGTGGGACTTGCGGTTTGCGCGACGACCTTCGCGGCTAAAAGCACGCACAATGTTGTGGCCTGCATGAACGCCCAACAAACAATCGTCAGTATTGAATAACTTCGCAGTTTCACCTTGTCGGATTCAAGCGAGGAGTGGCGTGAAGGCAAGATTGTTAATTACGGGTTGGCTCTGGTTTGACTGTGCCAACGAGGCCAAAGTGCACCGATTCCATTTGTTTGCAGGAGAGCGAGTTTGCGAGACGATAGGCAATGGCGCGCGGATTTTCCAAGAAGACACAAGGTTTTAAAGGTTCAACTCAGCACAGTGCGCCGGGATTAAAGTCTGCCCAGCCCGCGAATTCTCGAATAAATTCTTTGGCTTCGGTGGAGTTAATCTGCGCGGGGACGGTTTTTCTTGTCGCACTCCTTCTTTATAGCTGGACTCTCGCGCCAACGGTTACACTCACAGACAGCGGAGAGCTGATGGTAGTTGCTCGCGGCCTGGGAATCGCGCATCCGCCCGGCGTCCCGTTGTGGACCGTACTCGCTCACCTTGCATCCCTTGTGCCTCTTGGAAGCATTGCGGTGCGCATTAACTTTTCATCTGCGCTTTTCGCGGCGCTTGCTTGCGCGATGCTCACACTCACGGTGGCAGAACTGAC
>QHOR01000309.1:860-1378 GCA_003219395.1 Verrucomicrobiota bacterium
TCGAGTGTTAAGCCCCTTGTCATTGCCGCGCCTGCCATCGGCGCGGGCTTACTCATGGCGTTTTCCCGCACGCTTTGGTCGTATGCGACGATCACTGAGGTCTATTCTCTGAACACGCTGCTCATCCTAATTATTTTTTTTCTAATGCTTCGATGGCGGCGATGCATCGTCGCCGATACGATGCGTGTCGGCGCAGCATCGCATGCAGGGCAAGTTATTTCACAGATTACGACCCACGACGTTTATCTTTATGTGGCCGCGCTCGTGTTTGGCCTGGCGTTGGGGGTCCATCATGTCACCGTCGCCCTAACTCTTCCTGCGATTGCACTCATTGTTTATCGAACGCAGAGCGTGCGATTCTTTGCCACCAGGCGATTGGGTTATGCCGCCTTGATTTCAATCAGCGGAGTCGTCGCAGTTTATGCCTACCTTCCGCTCGCGGCGTCGCGCTCGCCTGTCATTAACTGGGGCCATCCAGGGTCGTGGCAGGAAATATGGTGGCACATCACAGGTAGACA
>QHOR01000309.1:1416-4589 GCA_003219395.1 Verrucomicrobiota bacterium
AGTTTGCCGAATTCTGCAGAATGGCGCTGCGCGAGTTCGGTTTTGCGTGGTTTCCGTTGTCACTGATTCTAGCTCTCGCGGGCTTCGTCGACGCCTTTAAGCGAGATCGTACGACTTTCTGGTTTCTTCTGACGATCGTCATTGCCGATTTGGCTTATGCCCTTAGTTACGAAATTGCGGAGGATAAGGACGCTTACTATCTGCCGGCATTTATTGCCGTCGCGATTGCCGCTGGCCTCGGCATTCGATGGATGATTCAACGGCCCCTTTCCGGGCGCGTGCCGGCGGCGAAGCTATCTGTAGCGGTAGCGACGATTGTTTTGCTTGTTTGCGCGACTACCCTCGCTGCCAATCGGCCTTTCAACGATCGCAGGCGATACTTTGTCGCGCATGATTATGTGGAAAATTTGTTGAGCACGATCGCGCCCAGCAGCCTCTTACTCACACTCGATTGGCAGGTTGTCTCCCCGATGTTCTATGCACAGGAGATAGAACAACGTCGGCGCGACGTTAAGGTTGTAGATATCAATCTCCTGCGCCGTTCGTGGTATTTCGAGTACTTAAGTCGTGCTTATCCAGGTTTGGTCGAACGTTCGCGCGACAAGATTCAGGTATTTGTGGGAAATCTCAAACAATGGGAGCGCGATCCCGGAGCTTTTGCCCGCAACCCGGCGCTCACCCAAAAAATCAGCGCGGCATTTCTAGCGATGATTCAAGCGATGGTGATCAACGAAAACAGGGTTGCACCGGTTTACATGACGAACGATTTGCTTTCCTCCGACTCAGTCAATGGCGAGCTGGCCAGATGGCTTAGTCAAAGGTATCAACTTGTGCCGGAAGGGCTGGTCTTCAGTCTCGCAACCGATCGCAGCTTTCATGATCTGCCGCATCTGCATTTGCAGACCCGTGGTCTGGCTGACCGGACGCTCCGGTTTGAGAAAAACGACGTGGTTAGTGTCAAAGTGTTGCCCGCCTACACGCGAATGCTAGTGAACCGGGGACGGTATCTTGAGTCATTCAATCAGCACGACCGCGCCGCAGCTGCTTTCAGAGAAGCGCTCGCACTTGATCCCACGCTTGCACCAGCTCAACAGGGTTTAGCCGAAAGTACTGGCAAGATACGCAACCCGTAGGGCAGCTTTCCTTCATCCTTTGGAATTTGGTCGCTTGCTTGCCGTAAGTCTTGCTTTGTCGTCGCGGACCCTCGTATGCGCGACGTGAATCGGGCGGGTTGTAATCAATAGGTGCGCTTTTTCACAGCAATCCGGGCCCTGCCCTTTTGGAGCAATTCCAGGTCGAGCAGCCAACACGTCATGGCGCTGAAAGCGGCGCGCCTATTCAACGGCAAAATCGAAATCACTCGTCGCAAATAGCGTGGTGATGTTCAAAGTGATAAATTACAGTTGTTGGTAGCAGTCTGGCTATTCCAGCCAATGCGCAAGTTATCGGTCTCGGTGACCCCACGAATGACGCCGATCGATGCGTTGAAATCTGCCGCAGCAAATGATGCCGAGCTTCTTGGTATCGCAAAAACTGGCACTCTGGAAAAAACGAAACTCGCTGACATCATTGCGATTCCAGGCGATCCCGTTGCCGATGTCGGCAACAGAGCGCGTGTTCTCCGTGATGAAAGAGGTAAAAACCGTTAGGAACGGCGCGATTATTGAACAAGCTACGAGGACAACTCACGCTACGGAGGTTGGATTTCAGCAGGCTAGCCATGTTGCGGAGACCGCACACTAAAGTTGATTTTGACAAGGAAAAGATAGCCGCTAGGTTGCACGTCCCGCCGCTGAATCGAGCGGCTTAACCTTAGAGCAGGAGCCTTGTTGCTCTGCAAAGAGCTGGGCGATAGAACTGCACGCAAAATGCAAAGAAATCGAAGCAAACGTTATCGCGCAGCGGCGCAACAATTAGATCGAGCAAAGGCTTACAGCCTGCCCGAGGCTGTTTCGACGCTGAAAAAATTTCCACCGACCAAGTTTGATCAGACGGTGACGGTCTCATTCCGTCTTGGTGTCGATCCCAAGCAATCCGATCAGATGGTTCGCGGAACCTGTCCCCTTCCGCATGGCAGCGGGAAACAGGTCCGTGTACTCGTGTTTGCAGAGGGCGAGTCGGCGCAGGCGGCCCGGGAAGCAGGCGCGGAGTTCGTTGGGATGAAGGATCTAATTCAGAAGTGCCAGGAAGGTTTTCAGGATTTTGACGTCGCGATCGCAACGCCGGCAGCAATGGCAGAAGTGCGCAAATTAGGCAAGGTGCTTGGGCCACGCGGACTCATGCCGAATCCACGGACCGGAACGGTCACAGATGACACAGCTAAAGCGGTGAGGGAAGTGAAAGCCGGTCGCGTGGAGTTCAAGCTGGATAAGAACGGCAATGTGGCGGTACCTGTTGGAAAATTTTCATTTGAAGAAAATGCGCTTGTGGAAAATGGAAACGCAGTGATTGAGGCAGTGGTCCGCGCTCGCCCCCCCAGCGCGAAAGGCCGGTACGTTGAAGGCGTGACAGTCAGTGCGACCATGTCTCCCGGAGTTCGCGTTGATCCGGCGCCGTATTTAAGCGTGTAGTCTAGAAATTAATATCGAAATAGAATGAGACCAGAAAAGGCCAGCGTTGTTTTGGATCTTACGGAGAAGCTGAAACAGTCTCCGTTCGTGCTCGTAACCGATTATCAACGAATGAAAGTGAAGAATAATTTCCTCAAACGCGCCATGACCGATTCCGGTTTTCCGGAAGCAGGGGAGACGCTGACTGGTCAAACAGCGGTTGTTACAGGCGACAAAGATGTGGCCCCAGTGGCGAAAATTTTCAAGACATTCGCGGCAGAATTCAAAGTCGCGACTCTGAAGATTGGCTTTGTTGATCGGGCAATGCTGTCCGCCACAGAATTGGAAACATTGGCGGACCTGCCGGCGCGCGACGTTTTGCAGGCGCAATTGTTGGGACTGTTCTTGTCTCCTGCAACGCGCCTGGTGCGTTTACTGAATGAACCAGGTTCGGCATTGGCGCGCCTGTTAAACGCAAAAGCAGAACAGGAGGGCGCGGCCGCGCAAGCGACGGCGTAAAATTTTTCCGCCCGCGATGGCGGGTCGGGAAGTGAAACGAAAACTGTCCGGGCCAATGGGCTATTGGCCTTAATTTTCCGAAAGCTTTCGGAAGCGGCAATTGGA
>QHOR01000310.1:0-2689 GCA_003219395.1 Verrucomicrobiota bacterium
CAATTCCTTTCCGCAGAAATTCTACATTGGTGACAAAGAGATCGTCGCCCACCAGTTGGATCTTCTTGCCGAGTTTGGCAGTCAGTTTTTTCCAACCGGCCCAATCATTTTCGGCGCAACCATCCTCGATCGAAACAATGGGAAAGCGAGCGCAAAGATGGGCGTAGTACTCAACGAGTTCGTCGGCAGTTTTCTTTGAGCCGCCGGACTTTTTGAAAATGTAAACGTCGTCCTCGCTATCGTAAAATTCGGAGGCAGCTGGGTCGAGTGCGATAAATATTTGTTCACCCAGTTTGTAGCCAGCCCGCTCGACAGCTGTCGAAATCGATTCGAGAGCGTCCTCGGCGGAGCTGAGTTGGGGCGCAAATCCACCTTCGTCGCCAACTGCAGTGGAAAGATGGCGATCTTTCAGCACCGATTTGAGCGCATGGAAGACCTCGGCCCCATAACGGACTGCTTCCGAAAAACTCGGCGCGCCACGCGGCATAATCATGAATTCCTGAAAGTCGATTGGCGCATCAGAGTGCGCGCCTCCATTCAAGATGTTCATCATCGGCACGGGCAAGACTCGCGCATCAGGTCCGCCGAGATACCGGAATAGCGGCAGATCTTCCGCGGCCGCGGCAGCATGCGCCACTGCCAATGAAACCCCGAGCAGCGCGTTTGCACCCAGCTTGCTTTTGTTAGGCGTGCCGTCGACTTCGATCAGCTTGTTGTCAATAGCAGCCTGATCCAGCGCATCCAGTCCTTTGAGTTTCGGCGCGATCTTCTCGTTAACGTTGGTTACCGCCTTCTTAACGCCTTTCCCACCGAACCGACTCTTATCCCCGTCGCGCAATTCCCATGCTTCATGTTCGCCCGTACTCGCTCCGCTGGGGATCGCTGCTCGCCCGAGAGCGCCGCCTTCAAGACGTACGTCGACTTCAATCGTGGGATTGCCGCGCGAATCCAAAATTTCACGTCCATGGATTCGGCTAATGCTGGTCCGTGCCATAATCTCTGCGCGGACTAGAACAGCTTTGCCCGGATGAGGCAAATCACGTCATTCCTTTCTTGTGGGATAGCCAACAAAGAATTCACCAGGAAGAGGGCCCAAGCAGGCTTGGTCAAGGCGTGCGAGATTCGGATTGGCAATTTCGATGGGACACGCATAATCTCAGCGATGATTCGTTTAGCCGGCTTAGGCGCGATTGTGTTGGCGTGCGGTATTCTGGCTGCCGTTGGCGCGGAGACCGGGCAAATTCCTGCCGGCCAACTGGCAAAAGCTGCCACCACTGATTCGATCAGTATCCCTACGCCCGGTGAACTTTTCGCAGCACTCGAAAAATCAGGCAAAATAAACTGGGCGGGGCAATATCGTGGCCCAATTTCAATGACCTACCGCAATCGCGCGCAGATCGCCCTTAACCTCGGCGGCTTGATTGCCGACGGCTTTATCGCCGTGGAAGCAAAGGATGGTCAGCAGGTCAAGAATATTGGGTCAGACATCATCAAACTGGCAAAAGCACTCGGGGTCAGCGAAAAGCTGCTTAGCCGCGGCAATAGTATCAATGAGTTTGCGGAGAACAGCGAGTGGGACACGCTTCAGGAAGAACTGGAAGCGACCCAGAACGAAGTAAAATCTTCAATGCAATCGCACTCCGACCAGGATCTGGTAATTCTGGTAACGCTTGGTGGTTGGATTCGAGGAACCCAGGTAGTCACCTCGACTATTGTGCAAAACTATGACGAAGACAGCGCGAAGGTTTTGCGCCAGCCGGCGCTCGTGCACTTCATGCAGTCGAAAATCAACGAAATCTCTCCTGAATTGCGCAATGAGCCATTGGTCAAAGACGTCAATAACGAGCTCGGGAAGATTGAAACGCTGGTTTCTTTTCCTTCAAGCAAAACACCTGATATTGAACAAGTGCGCAAGATCAACGAAGCCGTCGGCAAAATGATGCAGGAAATCGAAAACAAAGAAGCGCCAAAATGAAACGCAATTTGCTGATTCCCTTGTCGATTCTTCTGCTGGCTGTCACCGTCACTCTGCGCGGAGACACAGATGCCGAGGTGCAGGCGCGCAAAGATGCACTTGACGTTGCCGCGGCATTTTCAAACGATGGTTTCAAGATCCGGGACGGACATTGGTGTGGGACGGTCAAACCGCATGATCATTCCCTGGTGGCGGTCAACTTGTACGCAGGAAATGGGTATTGGTTCTCGGTCGGTGCGACCGAACCGGCAAAGAAGCTTGCTGTCAGCGTCTATGACGAAACGGGAAAACGGGTGAACACAGAAAGTTACGATAACGGAGAAAAAGCCGCGGCCGGTTTTACGCCTTCGAGCAGCGGTCAGTACTTTGTTTCGGTCGATCTGCTGGAAGGCGAGGAGAGCACCTTTTGTCTCGTTTATTCGTACAAATGAACCGATGCTCGATGCTCACTGCTCGGTGGTGGATTTTCGGATGCGCTGCCGCGGCGCCCCAGTGATCGGGTATCAAGTATCCAGAGTCATCGAGTAGGCGATGATCTCCCTTCAGGTTTTTTACGAGGGAAATGTTCAGGGCGTCGGGTTTCGCTGGACCGTGCGGCATGCGGCCAAAGGCTTTGACGTAACCGGCTGGGTTCGCAACCTCCCGGATGGGCGCGTGGAACTTCAGGTTACCGGAGAGGAAGATGAAGTGCGCGCGTTGCTTGAGTGCATCGCC
>QHOR01000310.1:2748-5054 GCA_003219395.1 Verrucomicrobiota bacterium
TTACCACGCGCGGCTTTGAAATTCGCTATGACTGACTCGCCGCGCAGTAGCCGCACGGAGCCAGGTCCAGCAGTCGCGGTCTACGGGCTCACAAAAACATTCTCTGTTCCTTTGCATCCCACTCGCGGGATTGTGGCTGTGAGAGATCTAAATCTCCGTATCGAACCGGGCGAAGTGTACGGCTTGCTTGGGCCGAATGGTTCCGGCAAAAGCACAACTCTCAAGATAATCCTCGGCTTGGTTTCTCCAACGCGCGGGCGAACGGAAATTTTTGGACGCGACAGTCGTCTGGTGGAAAGCCGGGAAGCGGTTGGTTTTCTGCCTGAAAATCCGTACTTTTATAAGTATCTCACCGGCCAAGAAACGCTGCGTTTCTTTGGCCGCCTTTGCGGATTGCGCGGAGCGCCGCTCACGGCGCGCATAGAGGAATTACTAGAGCTGGTCGGTTTGACCAAAGCACGTAAACGACGGTTGGGCGTTTATTCCAAAGGCATGTTGCAACGGATTGGGCTTGCTCAAGCGTTGATTCACGATCCGAGACTGGTAGTACTAGATGAACCGACTGCAGGAGTTGATCCGGCAGGCTCCCGGGAGATTCGCGATTTGATTCTCGACTTAAAACGCCGCGGAATCACGGTGCTGCTCTCCTCGCATTTGCTCGCGCAGGCACAGGAGATTTGTGACCGCGTTGGCATTCTCGCGGATGGCGTACTAGTATGCCAAGGACATCTGCAGGAGTTGATTGCAATTGAAAGTCAAACCGAGCTTGTTATCGCCGACGCGTCCGCTCAGCTCGTCAATGAAATTGAATCAGTGATCAGCCGATCAAACGCAAAGCTGATCGAACGTCGAAAATCGACGACCACACTGGAGAGGTTATTTCTCGAGGCGACAGCTAAAAAGGACGAGCACGAAAGTCGAATGACGAAGGAATGATGCATCAGAAATGACCCCTCCTGCCAGGCTCAGGCGCGGCGTGCGAATGATGAAACAGTGATGACAAACACGGAACAGGCTTCAACCGTTCAACGCTTCAACCCTTCAACGGCAGCGAAGGCGCACCGCGCCTTCTCATTCGGTCGCATCGGCGCGATCACCGTCAATACGCTCACCGAGCTCACACGCCTGCGAGTTTTTTATGTGCTGCTTGTGTTTGCTCTTCTTTTGATTGGCAGTTCAATCTTCATGGCGCAGTTCTCTTTTCAGCAGGAATTCCAAATCCTGAAAGATGTTTCGCTCGGCGCGATATCGATCTTTACTTCTCTGCTGGCAATCGTTGCCACGGCGCGCCTGCTTCCGCAGGATCTAGAAGACCGAACGGTTTACACCATCCTTGCCAAACCCGTGCCCCGTTTCGAATACGTGCTCGGCAAAATTGCGGGAGTTCTTCTACTGCTGGCAATCAGCACGCTGCTCATGAGTGCAGCGTTTCTGCTGGTTTTGTATTTGCGCGAACAAGCGGTGATCCAGGCCACGTTGCGACAAATGTCCGGCGCACCACCCGAGCAAATTGCCGATGCTCTTCGGACAATCCGCTCTTCAGCCCTTAACGCCGATATCTTTCCGGGAATCGTCATTATTTACCTGAAAGCCTGTTTGCTTGCCGCCCTGACACTCTTCGTTTCTACATTCGCGACCACAAATATTTTCACGATTGTGGTAATGGCTTTCATTTATTTCATTGGCCATTTACAGGCCACCGCGCGTGAGTATTGGCTGCAGGAACACAGTAGTGGCCTGCTTACCCGAGTCTTTCTCGCCATCGTTGCCCTGCTGTTTCCGGACTTACAGGCGTTCAATCTGGTGGATGATATCGTCGCTGGCACGGCCATTTCATTCGCGCTCTTCACCAAAACGGCACTGCTGGGCATTTTCTATACGACCATCTACACGCTGCTGGCGGCGTTCGTGTTCTATGGGAAAGAATTATGATTCGCGTTCTTGTTGTGCTGGCGATTTTGGTTGCGCTCGGCGTGTTCAAATTGCCCGTTGAACGGGATCTGGCGGGCCTGCATCGCCGCGAACATTTCCGTGGCGTCGAATTTAATCTCGATCTTCGCGAAAAGCTTGGGCAACTCGGTTTCATTGCCGCTTTGAGCGGTTTTCGGGCGATCGTCGCTGACGCGCTCTTCATTCAGGCGCACGTGGCATGGGAGCGTACCGAATGGGGCCGGATATTGTTATTGTTTCGGCACATCACAACGCTACAACCTCGGGTGCTCCTGTTTTGGGATACGGCGGCCTGGCACATGGCCTGGAATGCAAGCGTGGCCGCGATGAACGACCAGAGCCAGCCGCGGGTTGCA
>QHOR01000310.1:5116-6362 GCA_003219395.1 Verrucomicrobiota bacterium
TCGTCCCGATCTCTATGAAGCGCTAGCCCGGCTTTACAAGCAGAAATACAAAGACCACGAGCGCGCTTCGGAGTTTTACGCCAAGGCAGCGGCATTGCCGGATGCAGCCAGGTTCGACCGGCGTTTCTCGGCTTACGAGCTTTCCTACTGCGAAGGACGCGAGCGGGAGGCCTATGAACGTCTACGCGCGCTTTATTACGAAGGCGAGCAGGAACGGCTGCCGACTTTAATCACGCGGCTGAAATTTCTCGAAGACAAACTCAAGATTCCGCAGGGGCAACGAATTTCAGATAAAAAATCCTCGACCGCGAGGTAGTCGAAACAACTCAGCGATTTGAAGTGTTAAAGGTTCGGGGCGCTAAATCTTTCGAGCGTCGAAGCGCTTCCGTGGTAAACTTGCAACTTTTTAACATTACGTCTTATGCGCTTCGCAATTTTCAGCGATGTACACGCCAATCTCGAGGCATTAGAAGCCGTCTTGGCTGATGCACGCGCTCGCAAATGCACGCGTTTCGTATGCCTCGGCGACGTAGTCGGTTACAACGCCAATCCGAAAGAATGCGTGGAACGTGTTCGCGAGCTGGATTGCCCGGTCGTGAAAGGCAATCACGATGACGCGGCGTCGCGTCTCTCGCCTCCTGGCGATTTTAATGAAATCGCAGAGCGTGCCATTGCATGGACCCGTGATCACTTGACGGAGCAGGACAAGGAGTGGTTGCGGGGATTACCGCTGCAAACGCGTGTACACGATTTCACGATCGTCCACGCCACCCTCGATACACCGGAGCAGTGGGGCTATGTTTTTAATAATCTCGATGCGGCCGCGAGCTTTACCTATCAACGCACCAACGTTTGTTTCTTTGGACACACACATGTCCCCATGGTGTTCGTTAGGGACGAAAGCGTCAGCCGGGACAGAGTCGAGCATGTTCGTATCGAGCCAGCCAAAAAGTATTTCATCAATATGGGAAGTGTAGGCCAGCCGCGGGATGGAAACTGGCGCGCAGCGTATTGCATTTACGATACCGAGAATAATGTGGTCCAACAGTTTCGCATAAAATATGATCTGGCGACCGTGCAAAGGAAGATTGCTGAAGCGGGCTTGCCGCGGCTCCTGGCCGAGCGACTGGCGATGGGACGTTAACACCTGATCAGTGACCATTGCCGCTTCAGCGCTTTAAGCTTCAACGCTTCCCCGGCCGCCGAAACCTTGGCGAAGGGCACTACCTGAATCCTAAATCCATCC
>QHOR01000310.1:6378-7748 GCA_003219395.1 Verrucomicrobiota bacterium
CTCGCTCGCTGATATCGTTCACATGCTTCCAGCGGTCGCGCTCCTTCGCGAAGCGCATTCTCATGCGGAGATTACGTGGGTCATTGACGCTGAGCTCGCTCCACTTCTTCGAGGAAATCCTGATATTAATCATGTTCACTTTCTTGCGCGTGGAAAATTTCGTGGCCTCGGCGCACCGACCGGTTTGCTTCCATGGCTAAAGAAGAGCGGAGAGATGTGCCCCAGCCTTGCGCTCGATTTTCAAGGATCATTGCGCAGCGCCCTCATCGCAAAAATCAGCGGCGCAAAAGAGATCTATGGGATGAGCAATTCCATTGCAGGGAAGATTTGGTTCTATGACCGTGTGGCCAAGATCAATCGCCGTAATCATCCTGTTGAGCACTATATAAAATTAGCAGAATGCGCTGGCGCCAGGGTCGGAGAATCGCTTCGATGTTCCATTCCCAGTGGCGATCCGCTCCCGCGCTTCGATGCGCACCCGCCCTTCGTTCTTCTTCACCCTTTCGCCCGCGGGCAGGATAAATCGCTGTCAAATGCAGTAATCGAAGAATTTTGCCGCGCGCTCGCTCCGACTCGCGTGGTGGTTGTGGGCCAATCGCATCGAAAAATGAACACACCGGAAAATTGCATAGATCTGACCAGGCAAACTTCGCTGCTTCAGTTGATCTGGCTTATTCGGGTTGCCCAGTTTGTGGTGAGCGTGGAGAGCGGTCCAATGCACACTGCCGCAGCTGTGAGCTCCAACTTATTGTCGATCCATACGTGGAGCGATCCATCCCGTATCGGTCCCTACAATCCTGACACCTGGGTTTGGAAACACGGTCAACTTGTCCGTGTTGGTGAGCTTGACACTGCGAAAATCCGAAAGCACGGGCGTCGCTTCAGACGCAAGGACGTCGCATCCGTGGTCGAGCTAATTTGGCCACTCGTTCGCGTCGATCCCATGGTTGCTTAGCCGTCACTGCGATGACACGCGTGCAGTTCAACTCGCCATAGTCTGCCTTCGTTCCCTTAGAACAAATTCGGCAAGCGCCAAATCTTGCGGATAAGTGATTTTGAAATTGAAATCGTGATTCGGAACCAGAATAACTTTCCGACCGAGGCGTTCGACTGCTGAAACCTCGTCGGTAACCGACGCGTTGTCTGCATAGACAGCTCGATACGCATCCTCAATCAAGTGCCGCTTGAAAACCTGCGGTGTCTGCATGGCATAGAGCTGATGCCGATCTACCGCACCGGCGACGAAAGATTCGGTGTCAGCATATTTCAGCGTGTCAGTGATCGGCTCAGCCAGGCTGGCAGCGTCGTGCATCCGGCATTGCTCGAAGACGAGCTCGATCTGTTGCGTCGTGATCAATGGGCGAGCAGCA
>QHOR01000310.1:7798-9018 GCA_003219395.1 Verrucomicrobiota bacterium
CGATGTGTTCCGCCCGGAATAATCGACCGAATTTTTTTGAAACTTCCGCCGTGAACCACTGGTTTGATCGCATCGAGTCGATCTTTGCGCGCCACAACAATGATGTCGCCGACACAATCGGCCCGCTCAAATGCCTGGATCGTATGCGCGATGACCGGTCTGCCGGCGATCGTTGCAAAAAGTTTGTCGAAACCCATGCGGCGACTGTCACCAGCGGCAACGATGATGGCGGTCAGCATGGCTGACACGATGAACCGTTGAAGAGTTGGAGGGTTGAGGCGGGGAACGCCATTTTAACGCTTAACCGCATTATCCATTTAACGCGTCACGACAATTGTCGTGCCACCTCAGCACTGAGTGCTTTGCCTTCAACGCGACCAGCTACTTTCGCCTGTAATGCTTTCATCACAGCGCCCATTTGTGCTCGCGATGTTGCGCCTGCTTCGGCAATCGTTTCATGCACAATTTTCGAAATTTCGTCAGCGCTCATCGGCTGCGGCAAATAATCATTTAAGATCGAGAGTTCCTCTTTCTCTTTTTCTGCCAATTCGGGTCGGCCCCCTTTCGCGAAGCTCTCGATGGAATCCTGGCGTTGCTTGGCCTGTTTGCGGACGACCTGCGCGGCCTCAGCGTCATTCAGCTCAGTTTCGGCGTCTGATTTTGCAATGGCGGCGTATTTGAGGGCGGATTTGAGCATTCGCAAGACACCCAACTTTGTGGTGTCTCTGGAGCGCATCGCCTCTTTCATATCTGTATCCACGCGTTGTTGCAGTGTCATGCCTCAAAGTTATGGCGACAAAACGCAGTTGTCGATCTGTAGCCACGACTTCGTGAGCCGTACTTCGTTTGGTATCGAAGCGAAAAACGCTGCGACACAGCAAGGCGACTACAATAGCTCGGCGCATTTGCGAACGGAATCGGCGTCAGCAACCGAAATCACACCGACTTCTCCGCGCGTGCGCCGCAACAATCCTGCCAGTACACCGCCCGGCCCGAGTTCAATAAAGAAATCGCAACCGAGATTCGCCAGGCGCTCGACGCAATCGAGCCAGCGCACCGTGCCCGTAACCTGGTCTTGAAGCGTGCGACGAATTTCTATCGGAGTCTGCACCTCCGCACCAGTAACATTGCTGATGACAGGAAAACGCGGGGGTTGCACCGGAACGTGTTGAAGCGTGGCGCCAAGTTGTTCATACGCGCTTTCCATCAAACGCGAATGG
>QHOR01000311.1:0-1764 GCA_003219395.1 Verrucomicrobiota bacterium
ATCCGGGTCCCAGATTTCTTTGAACTCGCGAAAGGCCTGCACCAGTTCTTCGCCAAACATTTTCGGGAGTAATTCGCCGCGCGATTGTCCATCTCCGTGTTCGCCCGAAAGCGATCCGCCGTAGCGTTTGATCAACTGGGCCGCTTCTTCTGTGAACCGCAGGTACTTTTGAATGCCTGCGTGTGTTTTGAGTCCGAAATCGATGCGTGTATGAACCAGGCCCTGGCCAAAATGCCCATACAGTGTGCAGAGATATCCGTACTTATCCAGCAGCGCCCGGAAATCGCGCAGATATTTTCCAATGTCCTCTGGTGAAACAGCGGCGTCTTCCCAACCTTCCCAGGTGTCCGGCTCATCGGGGACACGCGCGCTGGCCCCAAGCCCAGAATCCCGGATTTCCCACACAACTTGTTCATGCGAGGGGTCGTCGATCAGACGCATCGTCGGCGGATCCGATTGCTTTCTTAGCTCTGCCATCAGCTCCTGTGCGAGCGTGTCGGCTTCTTCTTTTGTGTTTCCGCCGAATTCAATTAGCAACCAGCCGTTGCCCTTCGGCAGAATTTCCAGATCGCGCGGATGAATGTGTTTGCGCTTCATCGCACCGACCAAAACGTCGTCAATGCCTTCGAGGCCGATCGGCTTATGCTTGCGGATCTGCGGAATATGGTCCCCTGCCCGATAAATATCCGGATATCCAAGCACGAGCAGCGAACGCACCCGCGGATTGACAATTAACTCAAGCGTAGCTTCCAGAATGATGACGCACGTGCTTTCCGTCCCTACCAGAGCACGCGCAACGTTAAATCCATGTTCCGGAAGCAATTCATCCAGATTGTATCCGGAAACGCGTCGTGGAATTTTCGGAAATCTTTGCCTGACGAGTTCTCCATATTTCTCGCGAAGATCCAAAAGCTTCCTGTAAATCTCAGCCCGCCTGCTGCAGCCGGCGCCGTGGATTCCGGAGCCGGCCCGCTGGTCAGACTCAGTACTGCCGGCCTTACTGCTCCCGTTTACGACTGCGCTCGCGACGATCTGCTTAAGTTCTTCATCGGCGGTTTTGCCTACACGCAGGATCGTTCCGTCGTAAAACAGAACTTCCAATTCGCGCACATTATCGGACATGCGTGCGCCACCGCCGTAGAATTCGGCCATCACTGAATGCACGCCGCAGGAATTGTTGCCCAACATCCCACCGATTGCGCAATGACTGTGCGTAGCCGGGTCGGGGCCGAAGACCAATCCGCGAGATCTCAATTGATTTTGCAGGTCATCGAGGACCAATCCCGGTTCAACGCGAGCGAGCTTTGCCTCCACATCAATTTCAATAATTCGGTTCATGTACTTGGTGAAGTCGAGGATCACCGCGACATTGCAGCATTGGCCGGCGAGACTGGTGCCGCCGCCGCGACATGTAATCGGCGCGCCAAACTTGCGACAGATTGCGACGGTGGTGATTACGTCACTGCGGTCGCGCGGGATCAGTACGCCGATTGGAACTTGCCGATAATTAGAACTGTCTGTGGAATAAAGCGCGCGGTCGCCATCGCTGAAGCGCACTTCGCCACGAACATTCGTACGCAGTTTTTCCTCTAGGGCCCTGACGTCAATATTAATCCCCGCATTCATCCCTGCGCTGACAATGGGCCTTACCTCTACGTTTTTTCTTTTGCCGCAAGGTAGGCGCGATGAAGAAAATCGCTCGCCGCAACGCTCGCCAGGATTCCGGCAAAAAACCGCGTAACACGCGGCGCAAAAACAAGACCG
>QHOR01000311.1:1808-4493 GCA_003219395.1 Verrucomicrobiota bacterium
ATTCCGCGTTGGATCCCGCGACCGCGCGGTTCTTCTTCCACTTCACCCGCGCCGGCGCTGCGAACATAACTCACAAACGGCGCCCGCAGAATGCCCGTAATTCGGTCCTTGGCAACGATTCGGCTCAACTTGTGAGTCGCGATTCCCAGGAGTGCCAGATCCAGCAGACTAAATCTTCTCGGTAAACAATTTTTTTCCACCGCCATACCTGTCAGCACAGCCACGCTTGTCATGTAAAATGCGAGCAAACTTGCGAACTCCGCAAGCAATTGCTCGTCGCACTCTTCCTTTTCTTCCGTCCGCTCCCCGTATTTCTCGATCGAAAAGTCGGACTTAGCCTCAGGCGATAGTGATGTCTCCACATAATTAGATCGCAAACTTCTGCGCCTCCGCGCGTTTCAGAGTGAGGCCCAGTCCAGGACGCTCCAGTTCTGGGCGCAATGTGCCGGCAACTGGATTCATCACGCCTTCGAAAATCAGTCGTTCAATGCGGACGTGATCATGAAAATATTCGGCATGCCGCAGCGACGGAGTCGCGCAACCGATGTGAACGTGCAACGCAGGCGCGCAATGTGAAGAAAACGGAATGTGCTGGGCATCGCACAATGCCGCCACTTGCAAAAAACCTGTAAACCCGCAGCAGCGTGTGGCATCGGCTTGCAACACATCTACCGATCCGGCACCGAGCATTCGCTGGAAATAATCGATGTCATAGCCGTACTCGCCAGCTGCGACTTCCATTCTGGCGGGCAAGTCATCGCGAATCAGACGCAAGCCTTCCAAGTCATCCGATGAGACCGGTTCTTCGAACCACCTGACGTCAAATTGTTCGAACGCATACGCTTGAGCGAGCGCTTCTTTACGCGAGTACCCACCGTTTGCGTCAACAAAAAGTTCGACATCCACGCCGATTGTTTTTCGCGCAGATGCGACACGTTGCCTGTCGCTCTTTGCGTCGCGGCCGATTTTCATTTTGACCCTGGAAATCCCCTCCTCCACCCAGCCGCGAAGCTGCTTCTCCAATTGTTCGTCCGAGTAATTCGTGAATCCGCCGCTGCCGTAAATCGGCAGTTCATCGCGGATTTGACCGAACAAAGTGACCAGCGGGAGATCAAACATGCGTGCTTTCAAATCCCAGAGCGCTGTGTCCACGGCGGAAATCGCCATCGCACACACGCCAGATCGGCCGAGGTTACGAATGGAACGCATCATCGCCAGCCACGCGCCTTGCACCGACAGCGCATCGCGACCGACGACGATTGGCTTCAATCTATCTTCGATCAGTTTCGCTGTTGCTGTATCAGCGTACGTGTACCCGACGCCCTGTTTGCCGCCGCCAGTCAGCTGAACAATCACAATCGTCGTGCGGTCCCATTCATAGGTTCCATCCGCCTCGAGCGACTCTGTCGGAATGGTGTATGCGGAAACGCTGAGATCATCGATCAGCACTCTGTCGCGTCTCTTCATCCGGCCACTCGGCGCGCCAGCCGCCGCGCGCTACTCTTTCTGCACCATCCGCGCCATCATTTTTTGTGCGGCAGAAACCCTTCGATGGCCTCCTTAAAAGTTTGTTTAATCATGTGGCCCAGACGCGGCTCACCTTTGATCATGGATTCGGTGAACTTTTTCGCCTCCTCAAAAGTGATATGGGGCGGCAGCGTTGGCACCTCGGGATCGGTGATTGCTTCGAGGATAACCGGTCGCGTTGCGCTAAGGGCCTGTTCCCACGCAGGCGCGATTTGTTCGGGTTTGTCGACGCGAATTCCGGTGAGACCCAACATCTCGGCGTAACGCGCGAACTCGAACGACGGCACGTTTTGCGAGCATTCATATTTCGGATCGCCGGCCATCACGCGCTGCTCCCAGGTAACCTGATTCAGATCGCGATTGGCCAGAACCATGATGATCAATCGCGGGTCGCTCCATTCTTTCCAATAATTTGCAATGGTCACGAGCTCATTGATTCCGTTCATCAACATCGCGCCGTCGCCCACGGTGGCAATTACGACGCGATCAGGAAAAGCAAACTTGGCCGCGATGGCGTAAGGCACGCCCGGACCCATGGTAGCCAGATTGCCTGAGAGCGACGCCATCATGCCGCGGCGCACCTTCAAGTCGCGCGCAAACCAATTCGCAGCAGAGCCCGAGTCGGCGACAATAATGCAATTATCCGGCAGCTGCCGCGATAATTCCCAAAAGACGCGTTGTGGATTGATCGGCTTCGCCTCGTTCATTGCGCGTGCCTCCAAAACTTTCCACCACTCAGCAACGTTATCCTCGATGCGTTGCCGCCATTGCCGATCTTGTTTGCGTTCCAGTAACGGAGCCAAAGCCCGCAACGTCTCCGCACTATCACCGACAAGGTTGACCTCCATGGGATAACGCACACTCACTAGTTTCGCGTCGATATCGATCTGCACGCCGCGCGCCTGGCCCTCCTTGGGCAGAAATTCTGAATAGGGAAAACTAGAGCCGACCACCAGCAGTGTGTCGCATTCTTCCATCATGTCCCAGCTCGGCTTAGAGCCGAGAAGTCCGATTGGACCTGTGCAGAACGGCAGATCGTCGGGAATCGTCGCCTTTCCCAACAGCGCCTTCGCGACGCCGGCTCCAAGTATGTCAGCGACCTCGATCACTTCGTCGGTCGCTTCCAGCGCCCCTGCGCCCACGAGCATCGCTACTTTA
>QHOR01000312.1:0-2688 GCA_003219395.1 Verrucomicrobiota bacterium
GAGGATGCCCTCGGACAACACTTCACCCGCTCAACGAATGATTTTGGCACATTACCTACTGCGGTGTTAGCCGGGCATGTAAACGGTACCAGTACGAGCATCGATTTAGGTGCCGGCGGCCTGTATACCTACCTGTTTGCGAAGTACGACGGGCCAAATTATGGATCTGAAGTTTGGTACGTTGGAGATCTAAGCGGCGTTATCACGATTCCGGCGACAGCTGGTGGCTACGGCCTTTCGGGCTGGACGCTCTTTGGCCCAGGCGTTCCTGGTGTGCCAGATGGCGGGACCACCGCGATGTTGTTCGGCATGGCTTTCGGCGCGCTCGGCATGGCACGGCGGTTTCTAAAGAGCTAACTGACCTAAGGAGTTTCCCAACCACAAGTGGCCGTTCCTTCGGGGGCGGCCACTTTTGTTTGTACGTCAGACAAAGACTGATCGGTTCCAGCGTCCTCGGCAATTCACGTCGGGCGGATTGGATTTTCTGGCACATTCTCTAAAGAGCCAGCGCAAAAAATTCACGTTTCAAACACGGCGCTGTCGCCGATAGAGAAGTCAACCATTACCGCGAGCGACGTTTCTATGCACATCAGTGCTACCAAAAAAGGAATTGGAGGTAAGGGCGTGCGGATGCGCTAAGTTTGCCCAACTACATGCTCACACTCGCATCCAGTTAGGCGCCACCGCCGGCGGTTTTCATGGTTTGGCAGTTCCTTGCGGTTCGATAGCTATTTCCTTTGCATCCTTGGATCGCGTCTCGAGCAGCGCGTCCCCAACACTTGCGAGCTGACGTTTGTAGCAAAAGAAGGCGAAGAGTGCAGAAGCTAGTAGCATCAATTTCCAGAAGACGAATTGAGAACGCCTCCAATGATCGAACATGGCCACCGTCGCCAGCGCGCTAACGAAAAAGAAACTGACCTCGCTAACGCAGAGCAGGACATGGCCCAATACAACACGATAACGGAACCGGACTTGGGGCTGAAGCCGACGACCATACCAATAAGCCGATTGCATTACCACAAGGCCAAATACAGCGAAGGCAAAGTCCTTCGGCGTACCCACTACGACGGCTCCTTCAGTTAACTGTCGGTAATCAGGCAGAGCATCCCAGAAAAACACCTGGGCTCCTACAACCTGTGCGATTATCGAGCACCAGAACAGAGCTTTGCTTGCGGAACTGGTCATTATCGCCGTTTCAACAATTAAGAAGAGTTGAGCTCGCCATCGCAAGCTGAAACCGAGCGCCCAGTCTTTCCTTGTTGATCATTGCCGGATCATTTATCACCGGGCAACCAAAAGCGATCCATTCGTCTGTGTGTGTTTCTCGGCATATTGGTTGTCGTGATGTACATTCTTGCGCCCGGGTCGTGGAATCGCTTCCATCCTTTTTCGCGTCGCATCACGGCCCATGAATGGCTCTTGCCCCGCAAAAGAGGCTGGTCATTTCCATAAAGCAGCGTCTATTATCTCTCGTGCGCGAATCAGCGCAGTGTCGCAATGAAAACCAATCAACTAATTTTCACTGTGCTGGCCAGCCTTTGGCTAGCGAGTCACGCGTCTTCTGGCCAGATTGAGCAACGGGACATCAACGAGATCAAACCCGGCATTACAACCGAAAGCGATCTTGTCCGCACGTTTGGTCCTCCCGACACGAGTGTCGCCGACACACGAGGCAACCGATTGCTCCATTGGACAAAGTTGGGTGCCCCGCCGCTTCGCGGCTATTTACCGATTATTGGCCCATGGCTCGGCGTGCTGGACGTATGTTGGCTGAATCTTTGGGTGCAGGTCAGAGCAAATGGAAGAGTCGAGCATTACATGTACAAAAGTCATCAACGCTGACATTGCGTTGGTGATTTGCGCACCTGCGCGTGAAGCAGTTTCGTCCAACTTTACCTACTTGCTTTCACCCGATCAATAGGTCGTCTCGTCGAAGGGAAAGTGTAGATCATCGGTAAACGGTTGAGGCTGGCGACTTTGTCTTCAGGCGCCACGCGATCTAACGGGATATATAGATCGAATTTACCGGAATTATGCCACCTGATCCGCCCGCATTGGAAAGGAGCCCAACAGATACGGAATGGTGATGTCGTTGGACGCGGACGTGGCGTGGCCCGAGACCTGAGAGTCACTCTCGGCACGGGAGTAGCTGATTGAGTGGCGTAACTGTATCTGTGGGGCTTGGAGAAGGTATGGCTAGGAGTAGTAGTAGTGGACGTTGGAACCAGTTCTCAAGCATCGGAGAAGTATTCGTCGTAACGGAGGTGCTGAATTGATCGCGCCTGCAGCGGCGGCTAGGTGTCAGGTGTGCAAACTTGCACCATCATGAAATGGGGATTCGCTCTTACCCACGCGAGCGCTTTTTGTTTGGTTTCGAAAAAACGATCGACGACGATGGCGTTGCGCTCAGCCGCAGTTCGCCCACACAATCGCGCAGCTTTGCGATTCACTACGTCTGGTCCACTGTCCACGGCCACACACTCGGCATCGTTAAATACAACTTGGCTGCCATAGGGAATTTTCTTTGGATCAACTGCACAGTGCTCGTCGCGCAGCCGTGCACCATTCCATGCGGCGTTCGCGCCTGAACCTTCGCTGTGCCAGTAAACTGTCACGCGGGCAAGAACTGAATGTTGGCCGGCGAACATTGGCGACACCACCAGCAGCGCGAGTCCAGCTGCTGTGATT
>QHOR01000312.1:2714-4460 GCA_003219395.1 Verrucomicrobiota bacterium
CTGTAAATCCGGCAGCAAATGGATTAGGAAGAATGCGGGCAATCGTCTCTACATATACTTCGGAACTCCGTCGCCTTTTGGTTCCTTTGGCATTTGGAGAGTAAAAGAGGCAGAGTAATCAATGGCCTTGCTGTGATTTCGATTGCAACGGCGCGCGGAATCTTTTAACAGGCCGTTATGAAGAAGGCCGCAACATTGCATCAGCCGTGGCAGTTCACTTTATTTTGATCCTGCTTACTTGCCTTGCGCTTCGTCAAAGCGGAAGCAGTCAATACGGCTCCGGATGGCGGCTATCCCTGGACACCGGAGGGTGAAGCCTCCTCCTTAGTGTTGATACCCGCATTGACCTTCGCACCGCAGCAGAGATCAGTAGCCAGGTGTTTGCTAGAAATTCGAAGAACATAAAATTACTGATCTCGTTATCAGCTACAACGGCACGCCAAGGCATTTCTTGGATTTTGATTCTCGACATTTAGACTCGCTTTCACTTAATCTCTTGTCGCCCGCAAAAGCGAAAAACGAACTCGAGTTTGTCCCATGAACTACTTTCGTGATGTCTCCGCTCTGCACGACGTGCTTGCTGTGCTCTATAAGGACGCGCCATCTGAGCAAAGGCGTGCCACGCTAGCCCGATTTCTGGAAGAATGGGGGTTTACCCCGGAGCAAGCCTCGCTTTATGTTTCGACCGTGCTCTGTCGGGACGCAGAGGGCTCTGCTGATTGGACCGCTATAAATGCCAGTCACATCGTAGGCAGCTGGGTCCGAGGAGAGCAACAAGGTAACGTCGGCAGCTGGCTTAGTACCATGAAGGAAACCTGGAAGTTCAATGTCGACCTCACCTATGAACACAAGATCGAAAGGTACGAGTCAAGCATATCAACGGGGCCTTTCTTCCAATCCTCGTATTCGCGCCCGGCCGGAAGCCTTCAGAGTGGTATCTGGGCGCCGCCGGATTGGATACGCGATCAGCTCGACTTATTCGTAATGTCTTCAGATGGCTTTGCACGCCAGATGAAATTGGAATGGATCGACAATAGCAACTGTGATTACCGGGCCTGCTCGATTGCTGGACAGAGATTCGGCCGCGAATGATCAGCGATTTTGAGGGACAAGAGAGGTCCTCGTAGTCGCGGCAAACCCGGCACGACTAGCGCTTGCGACGCGAATAAACCTTGTTCCCTTAGTCTCCAGTTCATCGACCTGCTTGCTGGCTTTTCAAACTGTGGCCTAACGAGAAAGAGATGACCTACGGCAAGGCGAAGACTTGTCAGCTCATCGGGAAAGCGCGGAGTGCCAGGCACGCCGCGCCAGGTCTTGAGGGTGTTTTCCTTCCTTTATCTTCGTTAGTTAGTCAGGTTCTCCGTTGGAACAGGGCTAGCACTAGCCAGATGGCGTTAAACGTGCTGACCAGTTTCGCATGTCGTGAGGACTAATGGCTTTGAGCAGCGCAGCGTTAGACAATTATGTAGGACGTCATCTTGAGAAAGCGTTCTCCGAATGCGAAAGTGCATCGTGCAAATGAATGGCGCGATCTACGGGCGCACGGTCTTGGCCCCACAGCAGCGCCGGCGTCGTTTAGTCATGTCGTTTGAAATGGTGCGCCTGGATCGCGGGTCGTCCGAGCCGCTTTATCAACAACTGTATCGTCAAATACGAGAAGAACTGGAGAGCGGCAGTTTTGATTCAAGCGCTTCCCGTGTGCCTTCCTCACGAGCTCTCGCCGCAACCCTCGGGATTTCGAGACCG
>QHOR01000103.1:0-12874 GCA_003219395.1 Verrucomicrobiota bacterium
GCCCGTATCATTTTGACGTTTTCCTTTTTCATCAGAAGTGGCTGATCAGTTACCTCTTAACGTGTCGAAGGCATCTGGTGGTTGCGTGTAATCACGTTAAGGCGCAAAATGCTTTGCACCCCGAGCGTTTCTTCCTAACGTTCCACTTCACTTTTTTGGGTAAAAAGCCATGGCCGATGTCGCGAACAAATACGCCGAGAACGTACCCGGCAAATTCTATGTCGATGATCAATGCATTGATTGCGATTTGTGCCGCGAAACCGCGCCGGCGAATTTCAAACGGAACGACGACGGCGGGCATTCGTACGTTTACAAACAACCCGAGACGCCGGAGGAAGAAGGACTTTGCAAGGAAGCAATGGAAGGCTGCCCGGTCGAAGCTATCGGGAGTGACGGCGATGGCGCGTAAATGGTAGGCGCGACTGCCCGGCGCGCCGCAAACGCATGTGAATGCGCAAGCAAACGCCGAACGCCCATCGTCCAACGCGCAGGGTTCCCCCGAAAACGTTGCAGTCGCATTGACGATCGCAGGTTCCGACAGTAGTGCCGGAGCTGGCATCCAGGCCGACCTCAAAACATTTTCGACACTTGGTGTTTATGGATTGACCGCCGTCACTTGCATTGTCGCGGAAACTCCCGGGAAAGTTTCGCGGATTGAGCCGGCTAGCGCGAGAATTGTTCGTGAGCAAATCGAAGTACTCGCAAAAAGTTTTCCCATCGGCGCGATCAAAACTGGTCTGCTTTGCACTGTGGAAATCGTTTCCGCCGTGGCGAAAGCGATACGAGACCTGAACAAGAGGCTTCCGCCACGGATCCCGCTGGTAATCGATCCTGTCTTTGTCGCCACCAGCGGTGATCCTCTCCTTCAACCCGCCGCCATTGAGATTTATGAGAAGGAATTGTTCCCACTCGCGAATTTGATTACACCGAATCTTTGTGAAGCAGAGCGGTTAACCGACACGAAAATTAAAGATCGGCAGGCAATGCGTCGTGCCGGAAAAAAGCTGGCGAAGAAGTTCGGGACTGTGATTCTTCTCAAAGGCGGTCATCTGCCGGGGGATCGCGCTGTCGATCTCTTGTTTGCCAATGATAAAGTTATCGAATTTTCAGCCCCGAAGATTTTCGGGGTCGCCACTCACGGTACCGGCTGCACGTATTCCGCAGCGATTACGGCTGGACTTGCCAAAGGCCTCTCTCTCGAAACCGCCATCATGCGAGCGAAAAAGTTCGTGACGGAGGCGATTCGAAATCGTTTTCAATGGAAGAGCCTTCACGCACTTAATCATTCGATTTAAGCCTAGAGGGGCGGCTGCGGCGCGCCATCATCATTTGGCGCGGTGCGCCGATCCCTGTATTGTGACCTCACCTACCCTATTCGGGTTTTTTCTCCCAGCGCTTTAGCTGCATCGCTTCGAGTGCAGCCACAGTTTCCGCCTGTTTCTTGCTGCGGCCGCTACCGTGGCCAAGCACCATGCCCTCCCAAACAACCTGCGAAACAAACATCTTTTCATGCTCAGGTCCGCTTTGCGAGACCAATTCATAAACCGGACTCCGCGGCGAGATACTTTGCAACAACTCCTGAAGCTGGCCCTTGGGATTAATATCCACTGGTGTTTCTGCCAGCTGCTCGAGATCCTCGCGAGTCTGCGTTAAAATGAACTCTTTCGCCGCC
The DNA here is from genome assembly GCA_003219395.1 of Verrucomicrobiota bacterium. Classification (GTDB taxonomy): domain Bacteria; phylum Verrucomicrobiota; class Verrucomicrobiia; order Chthoniobacterales; family UBA10450; genus Udaeobacter. The sequence goes on from QHOR01000103.1 coordinate 1,673, forward strand.
TCCAAACCGCCATCGAGGTAGATGGCACCGATGAGTGATTCAAACGCGTCAGCCAATGTGGATGTGCGTGATCGGCCGCCACTGCTTTCTTCACCGCGTCCCATCAAAATGTAGCGCCCCAGGTCGAGTGCGGCGGCATGTGCGCGCAGCGCTTCACGAGAGACTAATCGCGAACGAAGCTTCGTTAGTTGACCCTCAGCTTCCGCTCGAAAATGGCCAAACAGATACTCCGTGATAACAAGCTGGAGAACAGCGTCCCCCAAGAATTCCAAACGCTGATAGTCAAAATGATAACGCTGCGCCTCGTGGCCGAGGCTTGGGTGAGTGAGTGCCTCTGCGAGTAAAAGTGAATTCCGGAATTTGTAGCCGATACGTTCTTCGAGTGGTGTCACTTTTTGCCATTCTGAGCGAAATCGAAGAATCTCTCAACTAAGTATAACGACTACCATTCGTCCGGACGACAATACGGCCAGCAGTTATACAAAAGATCAAGGGACGACCAGCTCGTCCAACATGACCGCTATCGTTTTTGATAGACCTCAAGCGAGGTGACGACGTCTAATGCGCGCTGTAACACTGGATCGTACGCCGGTGGCTTTTCCGGTGCGCGGCCGCGCCTTTGCTGCGCCGCTTCCGCTGCTTCAACTTCGGGATTGGTCCCGGCTAGCAGCGCCGCCTCGTTCATGTGCGGCCGGCCACTTTCGTAAACGAATGGTCCCATTCCCTTTTCACTGCTCAGTTGGAAAATCTGCCGCTTATCTGCCATTGCCATTTCAACAGGCAAATCTGGTTTTATTCCTTCCGGAAATAGTGAACGACCATCCGGCGAAAGCATTTCTGAGACAGCAACGCGCAGAATCTTGCCGCTCGGGAGTAACAAGTCGGAGTATTCGGCTGCACGACCGGCGGTCGTTTGGCCGATGACCAGGGCCTTGTCGTAAAATCTCAGCGCAGCCGCGATTGCCTCGGCCGCACCAGCCGTATCGCCGTCGGCAAGTACCATCACCAAGCCGCGGAAGACCGGATCGCGGTCCGAACTGAAGACGCGGTCCTGACGGCTTGTCGGCTTGCGCAGGCTGAAAAGCGTTTTGCCTTTGGGACAAAACCGCTTTGCAAATTCGGCGGCCAGCGACAAATCAGTGGTTTGCTGGCTGGCGCGAAGGTCCACAATGATCTCGTTCACATTTTTCAGAGCAAAGCTGCTCAGGCTCTTGTCCAATGCTTGAAGGTTAGCCGCAGTTAACGAACCGACCCGCACGTAGCCAATATGGCCCCCGATGATCTCGCCGTACAAAATGCCAGGCGTTTCCGCTGTCGCATTCTCCTTGGCCGGCAAAAGCGTTACCCCGCGCGGCAGCCGGATTATCAGGCCCTCGACAGTCGCTCGGTTCAATTCAGTATCGGTAATTGCATTCGGATCTGTGAAGTTAGCTTTTAACAGGCTAACGATCGCCTGCAGGTCCGCTGGGTCTAATGAATTGACCAGATCTTCTGTTGTCGGACTTGACGACGGCGAAGGCGACGAGAGCGCGGATGGCCTGGCCGAAACGGCGGGCCTGCTTGGAGATGTTGCAGTCGGCGGCGGAGTTTGCGCCAGCGCAGTTATCGCCGTCACGAGGCCAATTAAGGATAACGAACTGAATTGAGACATTTGAAAACGGATGCCGACCTTATAACGCATTTTCCAATTGTGCGAAAATTCGAAATCCGAGTGGCTTCGACGTTAAAATCGTTAAATCGGAATCTGGCGGGCAAGTTAACGAAGTACGTTGCTCGAATAGGAATTTTTCAGTCGTTTGCCCCCAGAGCGATGTCGCGCCGGTAGTGACAATTCTCAAAATGAATGCAGGAAACCGCTTCATACGCGCGTGAGCGTGCGGCCTGGAGCGTTGATCCAAGCGCTGTCACCGCGAGAACGCGACCGCCAGCGGTCTTAATTTCGCCATCGACGCGTTTTGTTCCGGCGTGAAAAACCTGAACATCTTCGAGCTTTGCCGCATCATCGAGACCCGAAATCGTTTTTCCAATTTCATATTTGCCAGGGTAACCAGCAGAGGCGAGTACGACTGTAACCGCAGCGCGTGTATCCCATTCAATCGTAAACTGACTGAGATTTCCATCAATCGTCGCGTTCAACAGCGGCAGGAGATCGGATTTCAGGCGGGGCAAAAGCGCCTGCGTCTCGGGATCGCCGAAACGACAATTGAACTCCAACACGCGCGGGCCTTCGCTGGTAATCATCAGGCCCGGATAAAGAAGCCCGCGAAATTCGACTCCCTCGTCCAGGAGACCGCGTAGCAGCGGCTGTATGATTTCCGTCTCCAACTGTGATTGCAGTTGGTTGTTCCAATTGTTGGCGGGGCTGAACGCGCCCATCCCGCCCGTATTTGGACCTTGATCGCCGTCCAGCGCCCGCTTGTGATCGCGTGCCGATTCAAGCAGGTGATAATTGCTTCCGTTGACCAAAGCGTGCACTGAACATTCCGTTCCACGCAAGAATTCCTCGATTACTATCCGACGGCCTGCATCGCCAAAGCAGGCCTGGTTCATCATCTCGTCGATTGCGGATCGTGCCGTTGCAGCATCGGAGGCCATGATGACACCTTTGCCCAGGGCAAGGCCATCCGCTTTGATCACAACGGGAAATTTCAGTCGCTCGCAGTAACGAAGGGCTTCGTCGCTGTCGCAAAACATTCTTGCTTCCCCTGTTGGGATTTTTTGGGCGCGCATCAGTTCTTTTGCAAAAATTTTTGACGCCTCCACGCGTGCTGCCGACTTGGTCGGACCGAACGCGCGCAATTTTTCAGCGGTAAAAAGATCGACGATTCCTGCGGCGAGAGGGTCGTCGGGACCGATTACAGTCAGATCGATGCGGTTTTGTTTAGCGAAACAAGCGAGCGTTTCCAGATCGCTGGCGGAAATCGCGACGTTCTCAGTAAAATCCGCGGTGCCCGCGTTCCCTGGCGCGCAGAAAATGCGCTCCGCATCTGAAGATTGGCTGAGTTTCCACGCCAGCGCGTGTTCACGCCCGCCGCTGCCAACGATCAGGATCTTCATCAATTCGTTTGACTGTAGAGGCAGCCGCGTAGGGTGCAACGCGTCCGAGATTGCAAGCCAGAGGTCTGCCCGCTACAGCTCTGAGTTTACGATTTCGGTGGTGACTCGGCAGGCAGAATCGGCAACTCCAACTTCTCAGTATGTCGAATGACAGTAAGTTTTGCGCTGACGCCGATTTGCTCACCCACGAGAATTTTATGCAGATGGTGCACGCTCCCGATGGGCTGCTCGTTAAATGCGATAATCAGATCGCCCTCTCGCAATCCAGCGCGTTGCCCCGGGCTATCTTTCTCAACTGAAACAATGAGGACGGCCGTCTCAAGAGGCAACCCATAGAAGCGAACGATGCGTCGGTGAATCGGCACGTTCTGTCCGGCCACGCCGATGTAACCGCGCCGGATTCGGCCATCACGGATGAGCCATCCAGCAACCAACTTCGCTGTGTTACTTGCAATTGCGAAACAGATCCCTTGCGCTGGTCGAATCATTGCCGTGTTTACACCTACTACCTCGCCAGCTGAATTAACCAGTGGCCCGCCGGAATTGCCTGGATTTAACGCGGCGTCGGTTTGAACAATGTTGTCAATCAAACGGCCCGATTGCGCGTGCATCGAACGACCGAGTGCGCTGATCACGCCAGCAGTGACGCTCGCCTGGAAACCGAGCGGATTTCCGATTGCGATCACCAGTTGCCCGACGCGCAAGCTCTCCGAGTCCGCCAAACGGACATGAGTGAGTTGCGGCGCATCGATCCGAATCACAGCGAGATCGGTGTCAGGATCGTCGCCCGATAGTTGCGCAGGATATTCACGTCCATCCGGCAGGGTTACCGTGATAGAGTTGGCCGCATGGACGACATGACTATTCGTCAGGATAAATCCATCAGGGGTGATAATGAAACCGGACCCATTGCCGCTGAGCTCGCGGGTCCCACGCTGAACGTTGATACGTTGCTTGACGTCGATGTTCACGACGGCCGGGGCGACACGGGCCACTGCGCTTACAACAGTGCGTGAATATGCGTCGAGCAGGATCGAATCATCCTGGCCCGCTCCCGTTGCGTCGACGTCCCTGTGTGTTGCCGATGCGACACCAGCGCCAATCTCGTTTAATAGAAAATCCATCGGGGCAGCGTTTTTCTTCGTAAGAGATGCCATTTTCATATGGTAAATTTGGCGACGCTCGAACCAGCAGTCAACTACCCGCTTGGTCATCCTATACACATCTTTGAGGGTGTTACTCTCCGCTTGCGCGTCAAAGCGAATTGTTTTACACAGGAGCGTGCCAAAAATGGCGTCTGCCCCTTCCGTCCTGGACGCGCAGTGTCCCTCCCGTCTCGTGCTTGATCGAATTGCCGACAAATGGACAGCTCTCATCATTCAAATTCTGGCTCGCGGAACGATGCGTTACGCTGCGCTGCAGCGCGAGATTGGCGGCATTTCTCAAAAAATGCTGACTCAGACACTGCGCAGCCTCGAGCGCGACGGTTTGGTCCAACGCACGGTTCATCCGGTTGTACCTCCGAAGGTGGAATACTCTCTCACGAGATTGGGCCGGACTTTGATTGAACCGCTGCACGCGCTTTGCCGCTGGTCGGAAAAACATCTGGCAGAGCTTCAAGCCAATCGTGCACGGGCAAAGGCTGTAGCTGCGGTCGCTGACCGCCGTTGATTAGTTATTGTTCACGTGGGCGGGTTGCCCTTGGCTTCATCAATTCACCGGTCGGTTCATGCAGCAAGCCGAAATCACCGTTCTTCTGTTCACGGTAGTTGCGGCATCGGTCCTGATCGCGCGCAAGATGGCGCTGCCGTATCCAATCGTGCTCGTGCTCGTTGGGTTGATCTTGAGTTTCATTCCGCGCCTGCCGCAGGTGAAACTGGATCCGAACATCGTGTTCTATTTCTTTTTGCCACCGCTTCTCTATCCCGCTGCCTTATTCACATCCTGGCGCGACTTCCGACACAATCTGCGGCCAATCGTCCTGCTGGCCATTGGGTTGGTGCTTTTTACGATGCTCGTCGTCGCCTGTGTGGCGCACTCGCTTGTTTCATCACTGCCATGGGCGGCGGCGTTTGCGCTTGGCGCGATCGTTTCTCCTCCTGATGCCGTCGCGGCAACGAGCGTTATCCGCCGTCTGCCGGTGCCTCACAGAATTGCCACTATTCTCGAAGGCGAAAGTTTGTTGAACGACGCTACGGCGCTGGTGGCATTGCAATTTGCAGTGGCGGCGCTCATGACGGGCAAGTTTTCTGTGGGCCAGGCCTCACTGCGTTTCGTGTGGGCCGCGGCGGGCGGAATTGGACTCGGCTTGCTTGTCGGCTCAGGCATTCGATGGGTGCACCGACACTTGGACGATCCACCGGTGCAAATCACGATTTCACTGCTCACGCCGTTTGTCGCGTATCTATCGGCGGAACGATTGCACGCGTCCGGCGTTTTGGCTGTCGTTGCCGCCGGAATTTATCTTGGCTGGCATTCCCCGCTGATTGTGAGCGCGCGTTATCGCCTGCAAGCGTTCGCTTTTTGGGAAATCGTTGTGTTTCTCTTAAACGGGTTCATTTTCACCGCGATCGGCCTGCAGTTGCCGGGAATCCTGCGGTCGCTGGCAGGTCAATCTCTGTTCTCCCTCATTGGAAATGCGCTAATGGTGAGCGCTGCGGTTGTCTTGGTACGCATTGCGTGGGTTTTTCCTGGGGCGTATCTACCTTTTCTGCTGAACAAGAAGGTCCGACTACGTGAGCCTGCGCCAGATTGGCAAAATGTGGCTATCATTGGCTGGTCGGGAATGCGCGGTGTTGTGTCTCTAGCGGCAGCTTTTGCGCTTCCCTACATTTTGCCGAACGGCAGTCCCTTCCCCGGAAGGAACTACATTTTGTTTCTGACCTTCTCTGTAATTTTGGTGACCCTGGTGTTTCAAGGCCTTACGTTGCCGGTCGTTATTGGGAGACTTTGCGTCAGAGCCGATGATTCAACAGATGAAGAGGAGCGAACGGCGCGATTGAAGGCCAACCAGGCGGCTCTCGAATTGATCCAAAAGCTACGTGACAACGGCGATTTTTCGCCAGAAACGGTGGATCGCTTGCGCGCCGAGTACGATGAACGTGTGGAGCAATTGCAACTTTGCGCCGACAACCCGGACGACTGCCGCGGCGAAGTCGCCACGCCTCAATATCAGCGATTGCAGCGCGAAGCGCTGGATGCCGAAAGACAAACGATCATCCGTTTGCGAAATGAACGTGTGATTAATGATGACGCCTTGCGGCGCATTCAGCGTGATCTCGATCTGGCAGAAGCGCGCCTCACAGGAAAGTAAGGGGCTCAAACTATCTGACAATCAAAAACCGTATCGTGCCGGCCAATTTCTAGCTGGTCCGCCCAGCAGCGTTGCACACATCTTCAGTTCGTTTTTGAAAAATTTGGCCAAATGCGATCGCACCTCGTTTGTGAGCGGAAGCTTTTCCATTTTGGCCCAACTGTTGTAATCCGCCGTCCATCGGCTGCCTGTTTTGTCCGGGTCGGCCCCTAGGAAAAACAGAACGGAGCGCCGCAGATCAGCGGGATTGCTTAGCAGGTCATCAAAGAAATAAACACGAAACTGCTCTGCAGGAACGTGGCGTTTCCATCGCATTACAACCGCACTTGGGTACGACCGCGAAAGCAGTCCTCGGCGCAATAAATTCCGATTCACTTCGTCGATGTTGGTTACATCAAACGGGTCAATCTGGCGGTACTGCACTTCCATGGACAAATGCGACCAGACGCGCTCCACGGGGTCACGCGCCAGAAAGATCACCTTTAATCTTGGAAAATATCGAACAACCCGGCGAATAACGTCGTTGCTCAGCGTCGAATAATTTGGCGAAATATCGCCTGAAAGGAGCGATTGTTTTAATTCAAATAGTCGCCCGTAATTCTCCAGGTCGATGTCATGTTGAGTGCTGAGACTCTCCAGGCGTTCCAGAAATTGAAGATCGCGCTCATCTCTGCAGCGTGGTCGAGCCGCGCGCTGAACCCATGCGAATCGAGTTGCTGGTAAAGCCAGGTGCTTCCGGCCTTGTGGGCTCCGATACATACAAAATCAGGACCCGGGTGGCAATCAGGAGAACTGTCCCATTCGTCATACCTGTCGCGACTATCGCGAGTATTGAACGGCCAGATCCATCTCACGTTTGATTATCTTACTGTTGCAGTTAATCGCGCGTGCGGTGACCGCAGCAGGCCCTGCCTTGCTTCAGGCGACCCAGTCCCACGAAAAAAGAATATCAAAATAGTCAGCTAGCTCCCAGAAAAACACGAGCACTGAAAAGCCATATCGAGTCGGCCATTGTTTCGCCGGCCCACCCAGTTCTGCGGCACAGGCCTTCAACTCCTGCTCAAAAAACCGGGCAACACGGGACCTCACCTTATCGGTAAACCGAAGTTTGTCGCTCCTGGCATCCAGGTTTTCGTCCGGTTTCAATCGGCCACAGGCCTTGTTCGGATCGGCGCCCAAAAACAGGAGGAGAGAACGGCGCAGCTCAGCAGGATTTTTCTCGAGATCGTCAAAAAAGTAGACGCGGAAAAGGTCTGGACGAACATAGCGTTTCCAGCGGGCGACAATCTTACTGGGATGTGAACGCAGTAGCACCCCGGGATTGAGCAAATTCCGAATCACTTCGTCGGGATCGGTCACGTCAAACGGACTGATCATTCCGAGACGAATGCCCATCGACAATTGCGACCACGATCTTTCGACAGGGTCACGAGCCAGAAAAATCACTTTTAAATTTGGGAAGGAATTGGCGACTCGCTCAATGATTTCATCGCTTACCGTGCAATAGGCTGGCGAGATATCACCGGAGACAAGCGATCCCTTATGCTCGAACAACCGGCCGTAATTCTCCAGGTCGATATACGACCGGGAACTCAGGGTTTTCATGCTCTCCAGAAATGAAGCATCGCGCTGGTCTCTGCAGCGCGGTGGGTGGAATCGTTTTGTTCTGGTTAGATTGTTGAGATAGTGGAGCTCCTTGACCGGAGGCATCCAGAAATCAGGATGTTGCTCAAGCTGTCGATAAAGCCAAGAGGTTCCGCCTTTTTGGGCGCCCACACATAGAAAATCGGGGCAGGCATCGCCGGCGGAATAATAATTATCGTCCCGCGGTCGATCGTCAGTTAAGTGAGATCTAAATGGCAAGGTCCAACGCACGGTAGGATTATTTTCCATCGCGCGGTGAAAAAGCAAGATCGGACCAGCGGTGTACTCGCGGGCTAGTTAGGAGTGGACGGCGAATGAGCCGCTTGCGCTCGTCGCCGACAACTCGCAAAATGCTTACGAATGGCTGACAGTGCTTGCCATAGGATATTCCTTCTCTCACCCGCTTACGCAGGCGGTGAACGAGCACGGATGGTCCTGAGCGATCGGGCGCAATTTGAAGTCGCGCGAAAATTGCGCTGTAGAGCCGGAGCGCCGATCGCGGAGGTGTTCACCTTCCTCAGCGGTCTGTACTTTCGCGGCAAGATTGTATATGCGACTGCGTTTGCGCGACCGGCACCGGGAATCCCTGGTGTGTTTGTGATCACGCCCACTCGTGGCCTTATCGACGCCACAACGCGCATCCATCTCGATGATCTGCGTGAATTCGCTACCGTCGATATTCACAAGGACGATCCCCGTTACCGTGCGCCAATTGAGCGAGACGCGGATGTTCTCGCGAACAAACTGCCGGCACGCAGCGAGGTTGTTCTTTTGGGCAGTATCGCCTCAGGAAAATACGTCAATGTTCTGCTGGCGAGCTTGGGCGACCGACTTCGATTTCCTGTTGATTTCGTTGGTCGCGGCGACATGAGCCGTGGCGGATTGCTGTTACGCTGTGCTGTAGATCGGCGAGAACTTCCATACGTCGCAGTAAATGGCGCGATTGTGAATGGAAAACGACCGCCCAAGCTCGCTCCGCGCAGATATGTGGCAATGCGATAGCGGCTTACTTATTTGTTTTGCGTCGCAGGCCGGTGTTGTCTTATCTTAAAGTCACTGTTGTTTCGGCAGCAGCAATTTCTGGATGACATATGGATGTGAGCGGCACGATCGGCGCGATTCTTAGTCAGAAAAGCAAAGATATTTTCTCCATTCGATCCGACGCACTGGTTTCGGAAGCGATTGAAATGATGGACGAAAAAAATGTCGGCGCGTTATTAGTGATGGATGGGGATCAATTGAACGGGATCATTTCCGAGCGCGATTACACCCGCAAGATTTTCCTTCGAGGCAAACGTTCCCATGAAACGAAAGTTTCCGAGATCATGTCGACCAATGTGACTGTTACGCATCCGCGCGAACCAGTTGAAAAATGTCTGCGCCTGATGACGGACAAACATATCCGGCACCTGCCAGTGGTCGAAGGCGATCAAGTGGTGGGGGTGATTTCGATCGGCGACCTGGTCAAGCACGTGATTTCATGTCAGCAGGCCGCAATCGCACACCTGGAAAATTATATCCAGGGCGGGTACGTCGCGGGGCAATTGTAGCTCGCATCGCTAGCGCCTGCCCGCCATCAGCGACCGCGATTACACTTCCAAACGGTGTTCCCGCCGACGATTGTTCGTACGGCGCGACCTTTAAGTTTGCACCCATTAAAGGGCGAATTGCGAGAGACGGATTGAAACTCATCGACACTGACGGTCCATTCTAAATCCGGATCGATTAACGTGACATCGGCGGGTGCGCCCGGCGACAGGGTGCCGGCGTCCAGTTTCAATAATCGGGCGGGCTCAATGGTGTACATCTCGATCAAACGCACCATGTCGATTTTGGCACATTTGTGAACAAGCAGATCGATAAACAGTCCGAGCTCCGTTTCCAAACCAACGATCCCGAACGGCGCGACATCGAACTCCACTTCCTTCTCGAAATCGGCGTGCGGCGCGTGATCGGAACACAGGATCGATAAGGTCCCGTCGGCGATGCCCTCTATCAACGCATCGACATCTGTCTGCGAGCGCAACGGCGGATTCATTTTATAATTCGTATCGAAATTTTGGACCGCCTCGTCCGTCAACGCGATGTGATGCGGGCAAACTTCGCCGGTTATCTTTACGCCACGCTGCCTCGCTTCACGAAGTAATCGCACGCTGCCGGCTGCAGTGAGGTGCTGGCAATGAATGGGATGATTGCAAAGTTCCGCGAGCAAAATGTTGCGCATCACAATCGCTTCTTCGCCCGCAGCGGGCCAACCGGGCAAACCGAGCAGGGTGCTCCAGTAGCCCTCGTGCGCAACTCCGTTACCGACCAGATTGTAGTCCTGGCAATGATCGAGCACAGGTACGCCAACCATGCGCGCATATTCTACGGCACGCCGCATGATCTCATGATTTTGAATGCAATGACCATCATCGGTTATGGCCACAACGCCTGCCTGTGCAAGTGAGCCGATGGGCGCGAGTTCCTCGCCTGCGAGATTTTTTGAAATTGCGCCGCTTGGCAGAACATTTACGCACGCCACCTGAGCGGCGCGATCTCTGATCCAGGCAATCGTGCTTGGATTGTCCGGAACGGGTGACGTATTCGGCATGCAAATTATCGTGGTGAACCCGCCGGCGGCGGCCGCGCGTGCCCCCGACTCAATCGTTTCCTTGTGACTGAATCCGGGCTCGCGCAGATGGACGTGCATGTCGATCAAGCCCGGCGCAACGATCAAACGTCGCGCGTCAATCTCTTCAATCTCGGATTTCCCGCCGCGGCGGGTAAACTGCTCTGGGATTTCGGATTTGGAGCCGATGATTTTTCCGTCGGCAATATAAAGCTCCGCCATTTCATCCCGCTTGTTAACGGGATCGATGACGCGTCCGTTTCGAATAATCGTCGTGCTCACGCGGATATTCCTCCACACAGGTAGAGAACAGCCATGCGCACTGCCAGACCGTTTGTGACCTGATCGAGAATGACGCTATGTGCTCCGTCGGCGACCTCGCTGTCGATCTCTACGCCGCGATTGATCGGGCCGGGGTGCATAATCAGGCAATTTGGTTTCAAAAGTTTGGCGCGTTCTTTGGTCAGGCCGAAAAATCGAATGTATTCGCCGAGCCCGGGAAAATATTCTCTGCGCTGGCGTTCGTGTTGAATGCGCAGGAGGTTGACCACATCCGCATTTGGAAGCACGTCGTCGA
>QHOR01000103.1:12888-13313 GCA_003219395.1 Verrucomicrobiota bacterium
GTCGTCGATCTTGTGCGAAATTTCCACGCCAAGCTTCTCAAATTCGCGCGGCACCAGTGTGCTTGGGCCGACTAAGGAGACGCGCGCGCCAAGCTTGAGCAGGCCGAAGATATTCGAGCGCGCCACCCGGCTAAACAGAATGTCGCCAACGATTGCCACGCGTAGCCCGGCAATTTCTCCTCGCTTCTCGCGGATTGTGTAAAGGTCGAGCAATCCCTGAGTGGGATGTTCGTGCGCGCCATCGCCAGCGTTGATCACGCTGGCCTTCAACCGGTTTGCCAAAAACTGCGGCGCGCCAGCCGAGCCGTGACGCAGCACGAGAATATCGGCGTGCAACGCCTCCAGATTGCGCGCCGTATCCTTGAGTGTTTCGCCTTTGGTCAGGCTGGAAGTGGTTGCCGAGATGTTGATCACGTCCGCGCTCA
>QHOR01000034.1:0-1721 GCA_003219395.1 Verrucomicrobiota bacterium
CGGAGATCCCGCCCGCGAAAGGGAAATGACGGACGCAGTCGTAGCTTTACACGGCGTGATCGAAGCGAGAATACAAAAAGGTGCGCTGCATGTTTCTTACGATCCGCTGGTCACAACCGAAAAGAAAATCGAGCAGGCTGTCCGCTCCACCGGGAATACCGTCAAAGCCGCGGCCACAGATACAGAAACAGCGCATCCAGACCTGCCAGCGCGGCGAATGTAAATCAAGCTCCTGTCAAGACTGGCAGGCCCGCGAACACTCATCATTATTACACGGGCTGCCGCTCGACCGCTTCGCATCCATTCGAGTTCGGAGCGTTCTGCTTTCCACCTGTTTCAACTAATGACATCAACTCTGTAAGAGCTTCTCCGCCTCATTCCACACACGCTCCGCGACAACTGACGCAGATTCCTTGCGTGCCAGTCTCGCCGATTGACCCGCCCATGCCTGCATACGTTGCACATCTGCGGTTTTCTGCGCGTCCAATCGCATCGCGTTGGTTAGGCCTCGCTGTACCGGATACGGAGCAGGCGCCGGCGCGTCCGGCCCAAGCGCTGCTTTCGCGTAATCAGTCGCGATGCTGCGCCCCGATCGGCCGCTGAACGCGCGACTTAGCACTGTCTGTTCCGGCGATGTCTGCGCCAGCGCGTCCGCCCAGGCCGTATGCAGCTTCGCTTCCGGACAACGCAAAAACGCGGTACCAATGACGGCGGCGCTCGCACCCAGCATCAATGCGGCTGCCACGCCGCGGCCATCTCCAATTCCGCCTGCGGCGACGACCGGAATGTTCACGGCGTCCACAATCGCCGGAACCAGAGCAACGAGGCCGACGAGTTGTTGCTCCGCTTTTGAAGCGTCGAATGCGCCGCGATGTCCACCCGCTTCCATTCCTTGAGCGATAATGACATCCGCACCGGCTGCTTCTGCTTGGCTCGCCTCAGTAACAGTGGTCGCCGTCGCGAACCAGGTAATGCCTCGCTGTTTAAATTCCGACACGAATGACGGCGGATACAATCCCATGATCGACGACACCGCCGTCGGTGCGACCTGTAATAGTGCGCGGCATTGCTCATCGAAATCCTGCAAGGCAATTTCGCCGGCGTCTGCAGGAACCGGTGGACCCCAGCGCGAAAGAAATTCGCGTACGCGGGTTTCGTGCTCGCGCTCGCGCACGGGTGGTGGATCGGGAATCCACAGATTGATTTGAAATGGCCCGTCAGTCTCGGCACGAACTTCGTCGACCCAGCTCTGAATGTCCTTCGGATTCATCAGTAAGGCTCCACATGCGCCCATCACGCCCGTGCGCATCACCGCGATAGATAATGACGGCGGGCAAGCACCAGCCATTGGCGCGAGGAGAATCGGCATCTTCAGGCCGAACCGATTGCAAAATACTGCAGCTCGCCCGCGCGGATCGTTCATGAGTGTGAACTAACATTGATGTGCAGCGGTCATGCGCAACTCTGCGCGGCCGCCGTGGCAGTCGACGACAGCGCAAGTCGCTAAACATTGCTGCAGTTCCCGGCCTGCGATCAGTAGATTTTTTTGGATTGACGATTAAATACGCACGTACGTATTATTATCGATAATGGGCAGACCTTCTCTGCGTCGCCAAATTTTACGGGCCGGCCTCCCCGTTCTGTTTCGATCCGGCTATCACGCGGCGAGCGTACGCGACATTTGCGCTGCGGCGGACGCCCCACAGGGGTCATTCACCAAT
>QHOR01000034.1:1767-10459 GCA_003219395.1 Verrucomicrobiota bacterium
CGCGGAAGTGCTCGACCAGTACTTCGACTACTTGAAAGGATTAGTGAGTGAAGCGCTGAACGATGAGAGCCTCACACCTCGCCAACGCCTCAAACGCTACCTCGACATCATCACCGACAAGCTTAAACGCGACCGCTGGATGATCGGGTGCCTTATCGGAGATTTCAGCCTTCAAGTCAGTTCCCATAGCAAGCTTTTACGTAAACGCCTCGATTCCATCTTCCGAGAGTGGCGAACACTGGTTGCATCCTGCATCGCGGCGGCTCAATCAGCAGGCGAAATCGATTCGCGGTTTGACGCCCGTGAATTGGCTGAATTTTTGTTGGCATCATGGGAAGGTGCAATTCTCCGGATGAAGGTGGAACGGAGTCCTGCAGCTCTTGAACGATTCAAATCAATTGTATTCGAAACCGTGCTGTCAAAGTCTCAACGAAAAGCGGCACGAATGAATCGGACGCGCAAACGATCAAAACTTAAGCGATGAGATCGGGAACTACGCGATGGTTCGGAGCAGCAAGAGCGATCTCTCACATCGCCGCTATTGCGACCACGTGTTGGGTCAATTTACCTGGCACGGCGCTTCCCGAAGTGAGCGCAGCCCAGCAGAATCTTATCGACGGCAAGGTAACGCGGGATGGCGTCGATTTGTTCTATAAGATCGTCGGCACGACGCGCGGCGATTATGTGCTCATCTTAAGTGGCGGACCCGGTGAAGATATCAGCTCGATGCAAGGCATCGCTGACGAGCTGAGCAAAAAATATCGATGCATCATGTGGGAACAACGCGGCACGGGTAGATCGAAACTACAAAGGTATGACCCGACTACCATTAATCTGAACGCCTACCTGGAAGACATTGAAGCGCTCCGTTAGCAACTGCACACCGACAAATTCATCGTGGTGGGAAACTCGTGGGGAATGATCCTGGGCCTTGCTTATGCAGGCACACATTCCAATGCTGTGCGCGCTGTAGTCACGCTTGGTTCCGGTCCAATCACGTCGGAATACCTCGCTGTGTTCGCTGACAATCAAAGTACGCGACTCTCGCCGTGTGAAATCGAAGTCCGCGACTTTTGGCGAGATCCTTCTCGAGAAGCTGCCGATTCCGACCGCGCCGCGTTTGAACGTTTGCGCGCGGCAACTGCGGCTTATTTTTTCGACCGGAAGAAGGCTTTGCAAATGGCGATGCAACTCAATCCCAAAGATTACAATTTCCGCGTACCCCCAGCTTTTCTGAAGGCCGAGGGACAGTATGACATCCGGCCGAAACTCAAAACTATCATCGCTCCCGTTCTTCTTCTTCAAGGTCGCCAGGATTTGGCGGGCGAAGCGAATGTTTGTGAAGCGCATTCGTTGATCACGAATTCGACGCTGGTGTTTATCGACAAATGTGGACACATGCCGTGGCTGGAGCAGCCGGAGCAAACCTGGAAAATCGTCGGCGATTTCCTGGCGCAGCTACCGCGCTGATGTTGACCGGCCCGTCCAAATGATTAGCTATTTCCAGGGGCTCTGGTTTAATCCGTTCGTGCTTTCCGACAACGTCGAGCAACGCAAACTGGCCGCCATCATGTTCACTGACATGGTGGGTTACAGCGCCTTATCGCAACGCGACGATCGACTCGCGCTGGAATTGCTCGAAGAACATCGCCACCTGCTGCGCGAGATCTTTCCGCGCTTTCACGGCACGGAAATCAAGACTATCGGTGACGCTTTCCTTGTGGAATTCGGCAGCGCGTTGGAAGCGGCGCAATGTGGCATCGAAATCCAGCGCACCCTCGCCAAGCGCAACCACGACGTCCCCGTCGACCGGCGGATCGAGCTCAAGATTGGCATTCATATCGGCGACGTGATGCATCGCAACGGTGATGTTTACGGCGACGGAGTGAACATCGCTTCTCGCATCGAGGCATTGGCCGGCGCGGGTGGAATTTGTGTCTCCATGGATGTGGAGCGCCAGATTCGCAACGCGCTCGAGGCAAGATTTGAAAAGTTCGGTTCGGCCGACTTGAAGAACATCAAACTGCCGATGGACCTCTTCCGGATCGTGTTGCCCTGGGAAACGGGAGGGATATCGAAACGCGACGCGAGTCGATCCTCAAAGACAGCGCCATTCGTGGCGGTCGCCGCAGCGGTTGTGCTCGTTAGTTTGCTTTTCGGCTGGTGGTTGATGCAACGGTCGGGCCGGAATAGCCGGAACGCATCGACGGCGTCGCCTAAGGTGACTGCGATCGCTTCGGCAAATGTGCCCGATAAAAAATCGGTCGCCGTCCTGCCATTCGTTAATCTGAGCGATGACAAAGGAAGCGAATACTTTTCCGACGGCGTGAGCGAAGAACTGTTGACCGTCCTGCAAAAGATTCCCGGCATGCACGTAGCGGCACGAACGTCGGCGTTCTCGTTCAAAGGCAAGAACGCGACCGCGCAGGAAATCGCACAAAAACTCGGCGTGGCCTATCTCGTCGACGGGAGCGTGCGCAAATCCGGCGAAGCGGTGCGGATCGCGGCCCGGCTTAACCGCGCTGAAACGGGCGAGGAAGTCTGGTCGGAGAATTTTACTCGCGACTTGAAGGACGTGTTCGCGGTGCAAACCGAACTCGCTCAGACGATCGTCGAACAATTGCGCGGTCGATTCGGCGAAACCGATGCCGGTTCAACGGCAAAAGAAAAAATTCATGCAGAGGTGCAGGCGGCGGAGAAAGGCGGAACGAAAAATGCCGAAGCCCATCAGAATTATTTGCAGGGCCGCTTTTACGAAAATCGCAATTCCGAAAAAGACACCGGCAAAGCGCTGGCCGCATTTCAAGCTGCGGTCGCCCTCGACCCTAAGTTTGCACTGGCGTGGGCCGGCTCGGGCCGGGCTAACATCTGGTATTGTAATTTTGCGACTGAAGGCGGCCTGAAAAGCTTCGACGCTCATCTGGCCGCCGCTCGCGAAGCAATCGCTCGCGCCCTCGCCATCGAGCCGGACTTACCGGATGCGTTGTTCGCCCGCTCAATGATCCAAACGAATTTCGATTTTGATTGGAAAGGGGCGGGCGAAACCTTGCAAAAGGCTCTTGCTCTCGCTCCTCAGGATCCGGCCCTTCTCGCGCAGGCCGGAAATCTTGCCCTAACTCGTGGAGAAGTGGCGCCGGCTCTCGATTTTTACCGGCGAGCAGTGGCGGCGGACCCGGTCAACTCGCAAGCGCGGTCTTATTTGGCGAACTGTTTTGTGGTAGCGAGACAGTTCCAGGAGGCACGCACCGAATACGCGCGAGCGATAGAATTGAATCCGGCCGCGCCTTGGTACCATGCCGGACTCGGGGGCGTCAATCTTCAAGAAGGCAAACTTGAAGAGGCCGCCAATGCCGCGCAAGCCGATACGGCCGACTGGGCGCGACTGACCATTTTAGCGTGCGCACGCTGGAGTCAAAAACGAGTTCCCGAATCGGATGCCGCGCTTGCTCAGTTGATTAAAGATGCGGCCGAGACTGCGGCGGACCAGATCGCCGATGTTTACGCATATCGAGGTGACAAAGACAAAGCGTTCGAATGGCTGGAGCGCGCCCGCCGGCAGCGCGACGCGGGCCTGCCATCGTTGCGGGTGGATCCGTACCTGAAAAATCTCCACGATGACCCGCGCTGGAATGCATTCCTGCGCTCCATGGGCCTGGCAGACGATCAATTGAAAATCAGCGCCCGCTAAACCGCATGCTGCTGTACCAATTGTTCCGGATTGTGCCTAACGAATGATACCTTCACGACCAAGTGAGCAATAATCAGCCATCAGCTCTTCGCTTGTCACTAGTCAATCGGCATTTTTGACACTCCAGCGTTCGCCACCGCTTCTGCGACCGCGCGTTTCGCCTCGATCTGGATTGGCTCATGATGAGCCACCACCAGTCGTTCGAAATCCAGATTCAGCAGGGTACGCATCGACCGCTCAAAGGCTGGCTTATCCTGAATGACCAATCGACGGTACAACAAACTGATTCCAAATAATCGCGGCAGACGCATGATACGCTGGATAAAAAAACGCGGCCATCCGGATGTCTCGTCTGGAAACGAAAAAAACATATCAGCCACCACGAGCGTGCGCGATCGTCGATGAAACAAAGCGTGCTCGTTCATTCGAACGCCGTCGATTTTGAAAACATCAATCTCGCCGTTCCACTCTTGAGGTGGAGGCAATAAAGATTCCGTCTGTATTCCGGCTGCCTTCGCGAAACCTTCCGGAGCCAGATAAGGAACATCCGGCAGCGCCGCCCGAGCTTGTTTGGCGAACGTGTCATGCATCAACGTCGCTTCCACTAACCAGCTCGGTTCGCCGAAGCGCCTGATTGCTGCAATGTCCTGCTCCGTAAACGGGGCTGTGGAATGAACTACGACTCGGCCGTCCGCGAGTCGCAGCAATGTCACGTTTCGTCTGAAATCGATCCCAAGTGCCCGCCACGGAAATGACATCAGCAGGACTTCATCGGTAATTCGTCGCTCGTTCATTATTACTCTCGAAGAATAATTGCCACTCACAGTTGTTCAATCATTCGACATCATTAGCCGCTCCTGACGCGCTGTAGCTTCAGCGAGTATTGTTACGATGCACATAACATCGGCGTCCATTCTGCTTTCAATTTTCTAGCTTCTACCTTCTACTTTTTCTGGCTGCATCCAGATGAATCTCATATGACGCGCGCCGGTGATTCGACCTTCTTTGGTCATCCAAAGGGCCTTTTCTATCTCGCATTCACCGAAGCGTGGGAAAGATTTTCCTACTACGGAATGACGGCACTCCTCGCCCTGTTCATGGTGAATCAGTTGTTGCTGCCGGGACATATCGAGCATATCGGCGGATTTTCCGGATTCCGTGCCGCTCTGAAATCGGTCGTCGGCCCGCTCTCAACCCAGGCGCTCGCGTCGCAGATTTTCGGACTCTACTCCGGTTTCGTTTACTTCACGCCGCTGCTCGGCGGTATGATTGCCGATCGGTGGATCGGGCAGCGGAATGCCGTGGTCATCGGTGCTCTCTCGATGAGTGCCGGTCACATCGCCATGACTTTTGATCAGTCATTTCTCCTGGCCCTGCTGCTGCTCGTCATCGGCTCGGGTTTCTTGAAGGGAAATATTTCGGCGCAAGTCGGTGCTCTTTATCCGCCGGAAGATGAAGTACGGCGAACGCGCGGTTTCGTAATTTTCAGCACGGCAATCAATATCGGAGCGGTCATTGGACCATTGGTCTGCGGCCTGCTGGCACAGGTTTATGGCTGGCATTACGGCTTCGGCATCGCCGCGATCTTCATGCTGCTTGGCCTTGCCACTTATCTTTATGGATACCGCTATCTGCCGGCGCGAGTGGCGCGGCGGAAGTTCGAAGGCACTCGACTCACGGTTGGCGAGCGGCGGATCGTTTACGCACTCGTCGCAGTGATGATCATTAGCATCTTCCAGTCGACGGCGTTCTATCAGGTGTTCAACGTCAATTCGATCTGGATTCAACAGCATGTCGCGCTCCACGTTGGCGGTTTCCGAATTCCGGTGCCTTGGTTCCAATCGATCAACTCGGTTTCCAGCGTCCTGTGTGTGCCGCTGGTGCTCTGGATCTGGCGCCGGCAGGCATTGCGGCGGCGCGAACCGGACGATCTCGCAAAGATTGGCACTGGCGCCTGGATTGCCGCTGCAAGCAATTTGATCCTGGTGGTCGCAATTTTGGGTTCGCGCGATGCGCCGGTTCATCCGATCTGGCCATTCTTTTATAGCGCTGGATTGGGAATATCCTTCCTTTACTACTGGCCCACCCTGCTCGCCTTGGTGTCGCGCGCCGCGCCGGCTAAGCTGAATGCAACTTTGATGGGACTCTCCTTCATGAGTCTGTTTGTCTCGAACAACCTGATCGGCTGGATCGGCGGCTTCTACGAGAAGATGACGCCAGCGCAGTTTTGGGCCATGCATGCAGCCATCGCCGCTGGCGGAGGCGTTCTTGTTATGCTATTCAGTCGCCGCCTTAGTCGCGTGCTCTACGTGCCGCCCCAGTAATCGAGAAGATTCCTTCGGTCATAGACCGCTTGTAACGGATCCTGACTTGGACGTTTGCGCTTTGACGTTAAGTGTCCGTGCAGCTTGCACCTATTCGATCTGACCACCGATCAGGGATGACTTCTCACAGCGCGATGTTCGGCGGCTTTGCTTCTGCGCTATCAACTACCAGCTATCAACCGTCAACTTTTGCGATACTGTTCGTCGCTGACCTTTTCCATCCATTCGACCGGCTTGCCGTTTAACGCTTCCTGAATTGCGATATGCGTCATTGCCGTTGTAGGCGTCGCGCCGTGCCAATGCTTCTCGTTAGGCGCAAACCACACCACATCGCCCGGCCGGATTTCCTCAATCGGTCCGCCATGCCGCTGGGCCCAGCCAAGGCCGGACGTGACGATCAATGTTTGCCCCAGTGGATGAGTATGCCACGCGGTGCGAGCACCCGGCTCGAACGTAACACTTGCGCCACACACGCGTGCCGGTTCAGCTCCTTCAAATAGCGGATCAATGCGCACTGAACCGGTAAACCAATCAGTGGGACCCTTTGTGGAAGCTTGCGAACCACTCCGTTTGATTTCCATGATGCTTCTCTCAACTATCGACTCTCAACCATCAACTTTTTTGCAATCGAGTTCTTTTGATTTCCATACGATTCCTTCTTTGCTGCGTTATGCGCCGTTATGGTGTCACGCACAGACACTACTGCTGGAAACTAATCTGCGACGGAGCCGGGCAACGACGGGTCTCGGTGGTAGTGCTGGGTGTCAACCCGCTAGCACGCAACGTCCAACATTCACCAAGCGTCGAGCAGTAGCAGATTTCTACGGACACGCGCAGACGTTCCTTGTTCAGCTTCACCCAAAGCGGGTTCGATTTATCGAAATTGATCGGATTATTTTCGGGATCGTGCGGGGTGAAGACGGTCCTCGATTCGCCAGCGGCAAATACATGAAAACTCATGTCACTCTCGGAAAACAGAGGCTCCCCAGGTCCGAGTAATTTCTCGAGTACCTCCTTCCAATTCCTCATCGGCTGGCCATCTACCATTACAACGACATGTCGGATAATCGCCGGTCCGACACCCTTGTTGGCGAGCGTAAAGTGAATAGGCCCATTGCCGCTGTCGAATTCAAGGATGGGCCATACCGCGGCACGCACTTGCTCGCGCTGCACGTATGCGGTGTAACCGGAGACACATAGAGCCAGGAACCCTACAAACGTCGCAATGATTGCGTCATATCGGCTGGCGCGACGCGTCTCCTTCTCCTCCGGCACGGCGGCGATCATATCGCCCGGCGATTGAGTGTCAATCAGACCGATGACTGCTCACAGATCACTTGCCGCTTCTTTCGAGATCACTCGCCATCGCGCGGGAACTCTCTCCATCTTCTTTCTCTCAACTATCAACTCTCGACTGTTTCAAAGACTCACCGTTCCGCGCAGCACTTCCACTGCGTATCCGCCGACTCGAACATTAGTGAGCTTCTCGCCGTCGCTTGTCGCGCGAACAAAGATTTCACTCGGTCGTCGGGCTTCGGCGCCTTGATGAATGAGAACCTGCTCGTCAGATCTCGCTACGCCATGCCGCACCATCCAACTCACGGCACAACCAGCAGCTGATCCGGTGGCGGGATCTTCTCCGCCGTAAAAAAGCATCCGGGCGCACACTTCCAGTCGGCCCCGGCGTTCCGGAGAAATGAAGTAGCAAAAGCGGGCGCCGCTGCCGTCCAACAGAGCGCCGACGCTGGCAAGGTCAGGCTTCAAGTTTGCCAAAGTTTTCGAATCGCGAATCGGCACAATGGCAAAAGGCAATCCTGTCGACACGATTTGGCTTGGCCATTCGGTTGTGATTTCGCTGCCAATACTTGCGAGAACAGTGGCGACTTTGTCCAGCGGCAATGTGGGACCAAACTCCGGATCGCGTTGACGCATCTCGCCAAAGACATCGCCGGCGACGCGATTGCTCTTGTGATTTGAGTCAGGGTTAAATCGGACACCAATTTTCCCAACGTTCAGGTCAAGCACGATCTCATCCGCGCGGGAAGCATCGGTGCTGTGCAGGTGCAGCGCTGTGCCAAGCGTCGGATGTCCGGCAAACGGCAACTCTTCCTCGACCGTAAATATGCGGACCCGCTTCCCCTCCTCTGCTTCAACTTCTGGCTCGCGCGGCAGGACGAACGTTGTTTCAGAGAGATTCATCTCACGAGCGAGCGCCTGCATTTGCTCGTCATTCAGACCGCGCGCGTCGGTAAAAATCGCGAGCGGATTGCCGGTGAGCGGCGTTCGCGTGAAAACATCGAGCTGAACAAATTCGTAAGTGTCGGGCATGTTTTCGGTTTCAATCTCTCAACCAGGAGCGCTGAACTCTCAACTGTTTTGACTCTACTCGCAGCTGATCAGTTGCTTGCCAAGCCGTAGCCTTACTGCCAGTCCGGCTCGGACTCACTAGTCACTTTTTCTTTCGATCTTCACGATTTTCGCGGGGCGTCCATCCTGAAGCGTAATCCAGTCGCCCATGTCTGCGGCGAGGAGCGCCTTGCCGATGGGAGAAATCCAACTGACGGCGTCCGGTTCGAGATCGAGTTCATCAACTCCGACGATTGTACACGTTTCGATCCGGCCTTGTTTATCTTTCACCGTCACCGTCGCACCGAACGCAACGCTGTTCGACGTCGGGTCA
>QHOR01000313.1:0-1088 GCA_003219395.1 Verrucomicrobiota bacterium
CCCGCAGCTAAGCATGTGATTGGCCAGGTCGTATCGTGTGGCAATCGCGCCGAACATTCGGCGAACTCGTGCGGGCTCGGTTGCGCTACCAGATTTCGTCATTTGAAGGTGAATAAAACGTCAGCTCACGCTTCCATGATAGCTCACTTCTTGTTTACCACATGCACGTAACTAAACGGTCAAAGCCGCGAGTCAGAAATGTTAGGCACAAAGTTTGTTATAAAAAAGGATTGCTAATGCCACGAACCGGACTATGTCACAAGCATGGACATATCTGTTAAAGCTCTAGAAGAAGCAGTTTCAATACGCCGGCAAATTGATCATCTGGAAGCACGGCTTTCCTCCATTCTGGGAGGCGCGTCTACCAGACCAACAACAGCTGCCAGGCCGACAACAACTGCCAGGCCGACAACAACTGCCAGACCCACAACAACTGCCAGACCCACAACAGCCACTACACAGGGCGGGCGTTACTTTTCGCCTTCAACCCGGGCTAAGCTTGCAGCTGCTGCCAAGGCCCGTTGGGCGAGGCTAAAGGGCGGAACAAAACCAACCCCGACCGGAAAAAAAGGCGCACTCACGCCTGCTGGCCGGAGAAGGCTCTCGGAGCTCATGAAGGCTCGCTGGGCAGCAAGGAAAAAAACCGGGGGTACCAAGACAGCACCTACAACAGCAAAGAGAGGTGGACTCACACCTGCCGGACGAAAAAGACTGTCGCAGTTGATGAAGGCCCGGTGGGCGGCGCGACGGAAAGCTGGGGCACGCAAGTAGTCAATTCAGTAGAACCAGGATCCGCAGCTTGCGGTACTCTTCGGTTCCAAATAGCTCGCTAGACCCAAGCACTGCTCGCGAGAGGACTCGAACCTCCACGGGTTTCCCCATACGGTCCTGAGCCGTACGCGTCTGCCAATTCCGCCACGCGAGCAAACCGGTGGCCTTTACAATGCGCGCGTGCCAGGTCGCCTGCAAGTCAAACCGAGACCACACAAACGCGGGAAGATGAGGCATTCGGGAGTTATCCCGAACGCTTCTTTCGTGCGCGAACCTCCAATTGGTGGGCTTTGCGAACCTGGCCCAGCGAGCGCAAA
>QHOR01000313.1:1146-4954 GCA_003219395.1 Verrucomicrobiota bacterium
CCTGATAAAGCTCTGCCGCTTTGGCATAATCGCCACGCGAGTGATAGACGACGGCTAGATTGCACTTTGACTGTGCGATGTCAGCGAGCGGCGGCGGCTTTAAATTCTCACGAATGGCCAACGCGCGAAGGTGTATTTTCTCCGCTTCAGTGAAACGGCGTTCATTCGTGTAAAACACGGCAAGGTTATTCAGTACTGACGCGACATCGGCATGATCGGGCCCGAGTTGTTTCTCGTAAATCTGCAATGCGCGCAGATAGCACGGTTCAGCAGCCTTTTGTCGTCCTGACTTACGCAAGATGAGGGCAACATTGTTTAACATGGTGCCGAGATCGGAATAATGAATGTTTTCGATCTCAGCACCCGCGGCGATTGCTTTCTGATAAAATTCAATGGCCTCTTCAGACTGGCCAAGACTATCGCAGAGAAATGCAAGGCGCCTGGCGGAACGATAAATCGCCTGATGATCTGGCGGGTTCACCTTTTCCAGAATTGCATGTGCCTTGAGCAAATATGCTCTGGCCGCCGCGCGATCCCCCTTTTGATCGAGAAGCTGGCCTAGCTTCTCAAAGCTGGTCGCCAGCGCAAGATCGGCGCCGCTGAAGGCGCGCTTGGCTATTTCCAGCGCTGTTTCGGCGACGCGAATAGCCTCGGGCAACCGGTCTGTAGCACGCAGGGTATCGAGTTTGTCGTTGAGGATGGCCCAGAGTTTTTCTTCGCCTTTCATTACTCATCACCAACCCTCGCTGATTTGGGTAACTAGGCGGGTGGCGAGGTCCTCAGTCGCAAGGGGCAAAGCCTGACGTTCATCACTAGTCACGTCGCCGCTGGTGATTTGCTGATTGGAGGTGGCGGCGCTGCTCACAAAGAAGGTGGTCGTTCCGACCGCATCGGTCATTGGTACGAGTGTTTTGCCATCCCGTCCAGTCACTGAGTACTTGACCACTAGTGCGAGGCTAAATTCGGTCGTGAGCAGCACGTTTTCACTCTTGGAGCGCGCCGGTGCTCGGGTAATGCGGTATATTTCACCTGTCAGAGTAGCGTCCGCTTTATCCCCATTGGTAATCTGGAATGTTCCATCTTGTTGTAACTGCTTGATCACAGTATCGGTAACCAGCACTTCGATTCGAGGAACGAGGGTGTGATTCTTAAAATTCGGTACTGCGATGGTGTGCACATCGCGAAGATAATAGGGCTTTACTGGACCAATCTGGTAGCCAAGGCAACCACCCAGGGCGAAGCAGAACAGGGTGGCAAATAAGGCTTTCAAGGCGCCGGTGAGGCGGAGGCTCCGGGGGAAGCCGATGGCTGGGAAGTCGGCAACGTACTGGAGCTTGTGCTTGTACCCGGCGGAGCCAGTAGTGAGTCAGGTGCGGTGGTGGTATCGGGAGCAAGCGAAGCTGGCGGCGGAAGCGAAGTATCGCTCTCAGAGGTGGGCAATGGTGCCTCGTTATTTGCCGGGCCTGGCTTGGCCGACCCGCTTTCGGCCGTTCGCGCGCCGTGCATGTCACTCTTTTTCTTGCTGGCCTGTTGCGGAGGAAGCGCCGGCTGAAGCGCCGCATCTCCAAATTTTGCGCGCAGCTGGTCAATACGCTTCTTCGCCTCGTTACTTTCCTGAGAACCTGGCTGCTGACGAATCACTTCGTTGTAGTAGATAACCGCCGCGCGATAATATTTCTGCTTGTCGTAAAACTTTGCGACCTTGTATGAGTTAGCCGTTTGTTTGTGCTCAAGAATTTCCAGGTTAGCACGCGCCTGGGCTGCTTTCTCACTCTTGGGGTAATGGAAGAGGAAATCTTCAAACGCAGTCTTGGCGTTCACTGCGGCCGCCGCGTCCTTTGTGCCTAGTTGCGCGGCCGTAAACCAAATATACCCGATCTGGTATTGCGCATCGACCGCGATAGGCTCGTTAGGAAACTTATCCACAACGGCCTGGTATGCTTGAATGGCGGCATCGTTCGCGCCTTGTTTCTCGCGAGCTAGACCAATGTCAAACTGCGCCCGTGCGGTGTATTTTCCATAAGGCGCCGTTCGGACTACGTTGGCGAAAACACTCACAGCACGATCCAATGCCGAGGCGACCGGAATACCGAGGAACCTCAACTTTTTCCCGTTAAGATAAATTTCGCCGATTCGGAACTGCGCCTCGATCGCTTCCTCGAAATGCGGACTAGCCGGATATTTTTCTACTAACTGCGAAAAGGAATCCGCCGCCGCAAAAAAGCTGTGTGCTTGTTCCTGTAATTGAGCGGCACGATAAAGTGCTTCCGAGGCCATCTTGTCTTTGGGATGGTGTTTCACGAGACTTTTGTAAGCTCTGATGGCGCGCTTGTAGTTGCCCTCTTTTTCCGCAGCCTGACCAGCCTGAAATAGGTCCACAGCATCGCCGCTGAGTTCTTCTTCGCCGCCCGGACCTACGTATTCCGGCTTTTTACCTGGCTTGAACACCACAGAAGCCTTCCCGCAGTCGGGGAAAACAAAGGCCCCGACCGCCAAAACTAGAAGCATACGAATAGCCAAATGCATGGGTGTGGCAGGGTAATTGAGTTATCCGCTCAGTCAAGTTTCGGAGGCGGCAAATGCCCTCATGGTATACTCACGACATTTCCGAAACTGAACTGCTTTCTGAAGATTGGTTATGCTTGCGATCTCGTTTTGAATCTGACCGATCAGCAGAAGATACGCCTCGGCTCGTGCGCGTGGAGCTTCGAAGATTGGCGTGGAGTGTTTTATCCGGCAGATTTGCCAGGGGCTCACTGGCTGGAATTTTATGCCAACTTTTTCACGGCAGTTGAAGTGGACTCGACTTTTCATGCTGTTCCACCAGAAAACAGCGTTTGGCGTTGGCTCCAGATGACCCCCGCGGGCTTCCGTTTCACTTGTAAACTTCCCCGACAGATCACACATGCTGCCCGCCTGCGCGATTGCACCGCTGAGCTAAATTCTTTTCTCCGCGCCATCGAGCCCTTTCGAGCAAAACTCGACGTTATCCTGATCCAGCTTCCGCCTTCCTTCACGCCAAAGGATAACAAGCTGGCACTACGCAGTTTTCTTGACCAACTGCCAGCGGATTTCCGCTTTGCGATTGAATTTCGGCACGCCGGCTGGCATCGGCCGCAGTTCATTCGGCTTCTGGAAAAGCATCGCGTCTGTTGGGTCTGGGCGGACACTACCCCGCTTAACGAGCGAAACCTTGCGCCTTTCGAATTCCTACCGCGCACTTCTGATTTTCTTTATCTGCGGCTCCTTGGCGATTACACAACCAAATACGATTTGGATGGCGGGCACATCCATCATTACAAAACGTTGCTGTGGAAACGTGAAGCTGCACTTGACAGCTGGTCATTAAAGATTGAGCGGCATCTTTCCGAAGTGCGCAATGTGTGGGCATTCGTTAGCAATCATTTCGAAGGCTTTGCGCCTGAAACCTGCCAGCGCCTCGCCCATCGTTTGGGGCTCAAGCTCAGTCTGCCGTCACAAACAGAACAAGCGGCCTCAGCGCAGGATCAATCCCAACTCGATCTTCAGTTATAGTGGTGGTTCGGCATAAACACTGCGCATAACGCGTTGGTGATTTTCGAAGATGCAGATTTGGCGAACTCCGAGCCCCGCGATTTTTTGAGCAAGCCTTGGGTAATTGTCACCCAATTGCGCATGCGAGTGCGCGTCGGAGGCAATCGTAAAAGGGATCCCTTTATTGATGGCTAACTCGATGATCGGATCGCTTGGATAGAGTTCGTTTACTGGCTTGCGCCATCCAGCGGTGGAAAGTTCGATTGCGAGATTCCGCGCACGAATAAACTCGAGA
>QHOR01000314.1:0-487 GCA_003219395.1 Verrucomicrobiota bacterium
CAGCCATGCCGGTGCAGATGCAGTTGTCGCGAATCATCATCAGCGAGATCAACCCGCAGCAGGTGATCTATCTGAAAGAAGTGGAAGGGGACCGCACCTTTCCAATCTTGATCGGTCTGTTTGAGGCCGAGAGCATCAACACGGGCGTCAAACGGGTGCAATCGCCGCGGCCGCGGACGCACGAGCTGCTGGTGCAGGCGATTGAATCGCTCGGCGGCGAGCTTGACAGCGTGGTCATCAGCGAACTGAAGGACCACATCTATTTCGCTAAGCTACGGGTCAAGCGCGAGGGGGAGCTGGTCGAAATCGACTCCCGTCCCAGCGACGCGATCGCCGTCGCGGTCGCTTGCGACCCGATTCTGCCGATCTACGTGGCCGAAGAAGTATTGGAAGAAAGCTCGGCGGGCTAAGCCAATATCCCGCGAATGACCTCGCCGTCCGTGCCGGTCAGCCGTTCATCGCGGCCGTTGTGCGAGAACGTGAGCTG
>QHOR01000314.1:503-944 GCA_003219395.1 Verrucomicrobiota bacterium
ACCTTGTTTTCCACGGCGTACAGGCCGACTTCGTCGGTCTGGCCAAAGGTGCAGCCGGGCTTCACGCCGCCGCCGGCGAAGAACATGGTGTAGCCGTAGGGATTGTGGTCGCGGCCGGTGCCGCTTTCGCTCATGGGCGTGCGGCCGAACTCGCCGCCCCAAATGACGAGCGTGTCGTTCAACAGGCCGCGGCGCTTGAGGTCTTTGATGAAGGCGGCAATCGGCTGGTCGCTCTCGCGGCAGAATCGCGTATGGTTGCCGTTCAGGTCGGTGTGAGCATCCCACTGGGAGCCGGCGCCCATGTAGATTTGCACGAACCGCACGCCGCGCTCCAGGAGGCGGCGGGCAATCAGGCAGTTGCGGCCATTGGCAGCCGTGTGTTCTTGATCGAGGCCGTATAGCTCGCGAGTTTCTTCAGTTTCGTCGGCCAGCTCGACGGCT
>QHOR01000314.1:1005-5245 GCA_003219395.1 Verrucomicrobiota bacterium
GGTGGTTCAGCCGCTGGATGAAGGCCAGCTCGCCCCGCTGCCGGGCTGGGCCAATGTCTGTCACCGGGCTGATATTGAGAATCGGCTGCGGCCCTTGTCCCAGGCGAGTTCCCTGATAAGAGGCTGGCATAAAGCCGGTGCCCCAGTTGCTCGGGCCGCCGGGCGGCTCGGACTCTCTGTCAGACAGGACGATGAATCCCGGCAAATCCTCGGACTCGCTTCCCAGCCCATACAGCGACCACGCGCCGAGCGAGGGACGGCCGAGCAGGATCGAGCCCGTATTCGCCTGGCAGCAGGCGGCGATATGCGTTAGCCCGTCGGCGGTGCAGCTTTGCACCAGGCACAACTCGTCGGCGACGCTGGCCACTTCGGGATAGAGATCGCTGACCCACAGGCCGGACTGACCGTGCCGGGCGAATTTTCGCGACGACGCCATCAGCGGGGTGCCGCTGGTGACGCCCATGGAGGTCACCGGCCGCTTGAAGCTGGGCGGCAGCGGCTGACCGGCATATTTTTCGAGCGCCGGCTTGCGATCGAACAGGTCGATTTGGCTGGGACCACCATCCATGAACAGCCAGACCACACGTTTGGCCCGCGGCGCGAAGTGCGGATCACGAATCGCCAGCGGGTTTGCCGCCGGCTCGTCGGGATCGTTGCCATGCGTCGGGCGGCCGAGCAGGGCCGTGAGCGCGAGCGCCCCCATGCCGCCACCGGCGCGGACGAGAAACTCGCGGCGCGATTGCGGCACTTCGAGCGAGCAAGGTCGGACAATGGAACGGGCCAGCGACATTATTTTCTAGTCCACGAATAAGAATTCCGTGGAGTTCATCAAGGCGTGACACAAATCGACATAGGCGGCCGCCTTGTTTGGCTCCAGGCAACGGGGGCAGGGCTGCGGCTGTGATGACGTGGGAATGTTGGTTTCAGCGGCATAGATCAACTCGGCCTGAGAGGTGAGGAATTGCCGCGCGCCGGCCAACTCTTCGTTGGTCGGCAAACGGCTGTAAACCTCCAGGCACGCGCGGCGGACCAACTGGTCGTCATCAAACGACTCGGCCAGCAAGCGGCCAGCCCAATGAGCCGCCTGATCCGCGGTTTCGTCGCCGTTGAAGAGGGCCAAGGACTGCGTCGGCGTCAGCGTGTTCATCCGCACGCCGCAGCTAATGTACGAGTCGGGCTGATCGAAGGCTGCCAACAGCGGATGCCGCATATTGCGCAATTGGAAGCTGTAGATCGACCGTCGGTTTAGATTCGCTTCGACCGGATCGGGCGCCCACGCATAGCGGCTGCTGGTCTGCACCGCGCGGGGCAAACGTAGATACGCGGACGGTCCGAACATCGAACTTTCGAGCCGCCCCGACAGGGCATACAGCGAATCGCGGACAATCTCGCTCTCCAGGCGCTGGCGGCGCGCGTGCCAGAGGAGCTTGTTGGTTGGATCGGCCTGGTGCGCTTTATGATGGGCTTCCGATGCGGGATCGATCCGCGAGGATTGCTGATACGTGGCCGACAGGACCATCAGCCGGTGCAGCGCCTTCAGGCTCCAGCCGCGGTCCACCAGCTCACAGGCGAGCCAATCTAGCAACTCAGGATGCGATGGATCGTCGCCCATCGAACCGAAGTCGTTGCTGGTGGCGACGATCCCTTGGCCAAAGTGATGCTGCCAGAGGCGGTTCACGATCACCCGCGCCGTGAGCGGATGATCGGAAAGCGTCAGCCACTGGCCCAGCGCGGCCCGGCGGCCGCCAGCATAGCTTCCGTCGGCGGTAGCGAATGGCGACTCCGTCTCGTCATGGCCAAGAAACTCGGGAAATCCCGGCGCGACGATCTCCTCGGGCTTGCGATAGTCACCGGCATCCAGGACGTGCGTAATGGGCGCGGGGCCGAGGCCATCTCGAACGGCCATTGCGGTGGGCAGGGGCTGCGGCTTTAGCGAGTCAAACTGTGCAAGCTGGCCCTGGAGCGCGTCGTATTTTGATATAGTCGAAAGAAAGGGCCACAAGCTGCTTCTGCCGCGTGCTGCGCTGGGACACCGGGGCCAACCAGCTCTCGCGCGTCTCGGCGTCGTAGGCGATGCTGATTTCACGAATCGCTTTCTCGCGGACGGGCGCTGTCAGCTCATCGATTTGGCGGCGAATGTCGGTGGTCGCCGCTTTCCATTGCTCGTCCTGCCGCTGATACGCGGCCAAAACGTCCGGCCGAACGGGCGCCAAATCGTCGCGCGGGATGGCCGCCGAGAAACAGGCTTGCAGACGGAAAAAGTCGGTTTGCTCGATCGGATCGAATTTGTGATCGTGGCATTTCGCGCAGCCGAACGTCATTCCCAGAAAAGCCAGACCCGTCACCTCCGTTACGTCGTCGAGCACATCCTGCCGCTGCTTCACGAAATCGGAAGCGTTCCCTTCCTGGGCATAGAGCCGCAGCAGCCCTGTGGCCACGAGAGCGTCGGGATTGCCGGGCTCGAGCTCATCGCCGGCAATTTGTTGGCGGACGAACCGATCGTAGGGCAGATCGTCGTTGAAGGCCCGGATCACATAGTCGCGATACTTGTAGGCGTCGGGCCGCAAGACATCGGGCCGGAAACCGGCGGTGTCGGAAAATCGCACCACGTCGAGCCAGTGCCTGGCCCACCGCTCGCCAAAGCGAGGCGACGCCAGCAATCGATCGACCAACCGCTCATAGGCCAGAGGCGAATCGTCGGCCAGGAAGGCCTGGGTTTCTTCGGAAGTCGGCGGCAGGCCCACCAGATCGAACGTCACCCGTCGCAGGAGAGCGGTCTTATCGGCCGCTCGGTTCGGCTCCAGTCCCTTTTTCTGAAGCTCGGCCAAAATGAATTGGTCGATCGGATTGCTCGCCCAAGCGGTTTGGTTGGCGGCCGGTGGCTGGGGCCGTTCCAGCGGACGGAAGGGCCAGTTCCCCTTGTTGAAGCCGTGATCGGCCAGCGCGCGGCAGGGCACGCTGCCAACAGCGAGCGCGCTGAGCAACACAAGGCAGCCGATCTTTGCGGAGAGGCGCGAAGGCTTCTCGCCGAGCCCGTGCATGGCAACGAAAGTCGCTGAGGTGGGACGGAGTAGGGAGGGATACCGCCAAGCTGTTTCTTGAAGCGCAAACGGAGGGCCGTGGTTGGCCTTATCTAAGTCCCGCTCTCAAGACCCGACGAACTCAAACCTCGCGATAGATTCGCCCCGCGAGGCTGCCCGTTCGCCGCTACGAATTCCTTTTCGTAGTTTCGATCATATCCAGGCCCAGAGAGCGTTTGCAAGCTGCCGCTGACGCGAATGTAACTATGTGGCTTGGCTGGGGGCGGTTGTTACGCCCGCGGCAACAGCTGCTTACGAGAGCATAGCCGCAAAATCGGCCCTTTTCCAAGGCATCGGGTCCAGCCCGCGGAAGATCTCGGCGGCAATCCTTCCGCCGCGGACGCGGACGACCGCATGTCCCCACGTGTCGGCATATTCGAAATGATTGATGAAGGGCCGCTCGGCTGTTAGCAATTCGCGGCGGATGGCGACAGTTTCCGGCGCATGGCGAGGCTCCAACTCCACGAGATCGGGATCGTATGCCTCGATGCCGCTCCGTTCATCACGCGGCTTGCCGTCGCTTGTAGCCGCCACGCTGCTGATGGCAAGCTGCACGAACTTTCCCTGATCGGTGCGGCGGACGAGCAGGCTGTACTTGTGAAGATGCCCACACAGCACAATCGCCCGGTGCCGGCCGAGCAGCTCCAAAAGGCGCGTTCGCTGGGCGGACTGCTTGGGCGATGAATAGATATGCCAGCTGCTCCGGGCGTTGTAGGGCACGACGGGCGGATGAATGGCGACAATTAGCCTTTGTGGCTTTGCTTCAGTCAGCGTTTTGTCGAACCAGTCGAGGCTGTTCTTGTCGTAGGCGTCGTAGAACGCGACGAGCGTGCCGCCTTGCCGCCGCGAGAACGCCGCTTCGCTGATTTTGGTTCCCGTCTCTTCTGACAGAAACGGCAAGAGCACCCGGCGATAGGCTTCGACGGCTCCCGGGCCCGTAATGTCGTGATTTCCCTTCGTCATCACCAGCGGCGCAGAGAATTTGGCCTCGCGGACGAAGTCGATGCCTTCGCGGGCTTGCCGGGCGGCAAGCTGCTCCGTCCCGCAAAGCCCTTCGAGCAGATCGCCGAGTTGGAGGACAAACGGCACGCTGGCTTTGGCTTTCTCCAGCGCTGCCAGCGACTCGCGGACGCGGGCAAACAGCCGCGGCGTCATTTCGC